>NZ_JBGOSN010000001.1:135845-248708 GCF_046335115.1 Paracoccus sp. P2
CGGCCCCTCGACGGGGCCGGCGCGGCGTTCCCCCAGGATATTTGCACAAGAAAGAAGCCGGAAGGCGGCGCCTAGGGGCAGAGCGCATCCACCCATTGCGGCACCACCTCGGTCGCGGCGCCGAGGCGGCGTTCGGCGAAGTCGCGGCTGACGGCCGAGGCAGCCAGGTTCAGCTCGATGGTATGGGCGCCGTTGCGGCGGGCGTGCTGGGCCAGGCCGGCGGCGGGATAGACCAGGCCCGATGTGCCGATGGCGGCAAAGAGCTCGGCGCTTTCGACCGCCTTCCAGATCCGCTCCATGTGATAGGGGATCTCGCCGAACCAGACGATGTCGGGCCGGGCCAGGGCCTTGCCGCAGGCCGGGCAGGGATCGGGCGGGCGCATCACCAGCGCCGCCGGCCAGCGGTGGCCGCAGCCGGCGCAGAGCGCGCCGAGCAGGCTGCCATGCATGTGGATCACCTCGGCCGAGCCGCCGCGCTCGTGCAGGTCGTCCACGTTCTGCGTGACCAGGGTCAGCTCGTGCCGTTGCGCCAGCCGCGCCAGAGCCCGATGCGCCGCGTTGGGCCGGGCGCGGGCGGCATCGGCGCGGCGCTGGTTGTAGAAGCGATGCACCAGCGCCGGGTCGCGCCGAAAGCCCTCGGGCGTGGCGACGTCCTCGATGCGGTGCTCTTCCCACAGCCCGTCGGTGGCACGGAACGTCCTGATCCCGCTTTCGGCCGAGATGCCTGCCCCCGTCAGCACGGTGATGCGCATCCCCGGCTCAGCGTGCGCAATAGGCCTCGGCCGCGGCGGCGAAATTCTTGTAGCGGGCCCAGAAGGCGTTGTCGGCATCGCTTTTCGACATGCGCACTTCTTGCGCCGCATCGGCGTCGCGGAAGAAGCGCGCCGCGCGGCGCTGGTCCGAGCGCGACAGCGTCTGGTCGGCGACCTGCTGGATGCAGCGACAGGCCTGGCCGTTGCGGGCGCCCCGCTCCGAACGGATGCAGGCGGAATCGATCGGGCCTGCCACGGCGAGCGGCGTGGTCAGCACCACCGTGGCGGCGGCGATCATCAATCGGTTGAACATCTCTGTCTCCTCGGCTCCTGCCACGGCAACGGGGCTGCGCACCCTCTTTCCGCCGCGCTCTTGTCCGGCGGAGCTTAGCAGAAGCCGCCCCTTGCCTCAATTGCGGCGGGGCGGCGCAGGGGGCCAAAGGATGGCGGCCGCGGGGGCGCGCGCCCCAAGATATGCGGTCAGGCCGGTTCGGGCGTATAGCCGGCGTCGCGAATCACCTCGGCCGCGCGGGCGGCATCCAGCCCCTCGACCGTGACGCTGCGGCTGGCGAGGTCGGTCGCGGCCCTGCCGCCCGCCTCGGCCACCGCCTTTTCGATGGCCGCCGTGCAATGGCCGCAGCTCATGTCCTCGACGCGGAATTTCATCGGCCCGTCCTTTCACCCGTTTTTCGTCTGGCCCGGCCTTTCGCTTGTCCGGGAAGCAGCCTATGATCGCGTCGCGGCGCCACGGGCGCAACTCCCCCTCATGAGGCTGCGACCAATGGTCACCGAAAACTTCCGTGGCGCGATCCTGATGGTCGTCTCGATGGTGCTGTTCGCCTTCGAGGACATGTTCATCAAGCTGCTTGCGGCCGAACTGCCCTATGCGCAGGTGCTGGCCCTGATCGGGCTTCTGGGCTTTCTCGCCTTTGGCGCCATGCTGAAGCTCAAGCGCGGGCGGCTGTTCACCCGCGACCTGGTCCGGCCCATCGTGCTGTTTCGCAACCTGGCCGAGGCGGTTGGCTCGATCGGCATCGTCGTGGCGCTGGCGCTGACCGAGCTGTCCTCAACCTCGGCGATCATGCAGGCGCTGCCCCTGGCCATCGTGCTGGGCGCGGCGCTGTTTCTGGGCGAGCCGGTCGGCTGGCGGCGCTGGAGCGCGATCATCGTCGGCTTCCTGGGCGTGCTCTTGGTGATCCGGCCGGGGCTGGCGGGGTTCCAGCCGGTGTCGCTGATGGCGCTGCTGGCGGTGGTGGGGCTGGCGGCGCGCGACATCGCCACCCGCCGCGTGCCGGCGCATATCCATTCCGACCAGCTGGCCGCCTCGGCCTTCTTCGCCATCCTGATCGCCGCGGTGCTGATGGGGCTGGCGCTGGGGCAGGACTTCGTCCTGCCCAGCCCGCGGCAATGGCTGCTGTTGCTGGCCTGCATCACCCTGGGCGTCGGCGGCTATGCGCTGCTGGTCACCGCAACCCGCGTGGGCGAGGCCTCGGCGCTTGCCCCCTATCGCTATGCAAGGCTGGTCTTTGCCCTGATCCTGGCCTTCCTGGTCTTCGGCGAGCGTCCGGATGCGCTGACGCTGACCGGCGCCGCGATCATCGTCGGCTCGGGCTGCTACACCATGTGGCGCGAGGCCGCGCTGCGCCGCCGCCGGCTGCGCGAGGCCGGTTTCGTCACCGCCTCATGAACCCTCTTTCCGCAACGCCAAAGCCCTTGTATAGCCCGGCCATGACCGACCTTGACCTCATCCGCAATTTCTCGATCGTGGCCCATATCGACCACGGCAAATCCACCCTGGCCGACCGCCTGATCCAGCTGACGGGTACGGTCGCCGAACGCGACATGAAGGCCCAGCTGCTCGACAGCATGGATATCGAGCGCGAGCGGGGCATCACCATCAAGGCCAACACCGTGCGCATCGAATACCCCGCGCGAGACGGGCGGACCTATGTGCTGAACCTGATCGACACCCCCGGCCATGTCGACTTCGCCTATGAGGTCAGCCGGTCGATGCGCGCGGTCGAGGGCAGCCTGCTGGTCGTGGACGCGACGCAGGGGGTCGAGGCGCAGACCCTGGCCAATGTCTATCAGGCCATCGACGCCGGGCACGAGATCGTGCCGGTGCTGAACAAGATCGACCTGCCCGCCGCCGAGCCCGACCGCGTCAAGGAACAGATCGAGGACGTGATCGGCATCGACGCCCATGACGCCATCGAGATCTCGGCCAAGACCGGCCTTGGCATCCCCGAGGTGCTGGAGGCCATCGTCACCCGCCTGCCGGCCCCCAAGGGCGACCGCGACGCGCCCTTGAAGGCGATGCTGGTCGATTCGTGGTATGACCCCTATCTGGGCGTCGTGGTGATGATCCGGGTCATGGACGGGGTGATCCGCAAGGGCGACCGCATCCGCATGATGCAGACCAATGCCGTCTACGGCATCGACAAGCTCGCCGTGCTGCGGCCGCAGATGCAGGATATTGCCGAGCTGGGGCCGGGCGAGATCGGCGTTTTGACCGCCTCGATCAAGCAGGTGCGCGACACCCGCGTCGGCGACACCATCACGCATGAGCGCAAGGGCACCGACAAGCCGTTGCCGGGCTTCAAGCCGGCGCAGCCGGTGGTGTTCTGCGGCCTCTTTCCGGTCGATGCCAATGATTTCGAGGCGCTGCGCGACGCCATCGAGAAGCTGGCGCTGAACGATGCCAGCTTCTCCTACGAGATGGAGACCTCGGCCGCGCTGGGGTTCGGCTTCCGCTGCGGCTTCCTGGGCCTTCTGCACCTCGAGGTGATCCGCGACCGGCTGGAGCGCGAATACGACCTGGACCTGATCACCACCGCGCCCTCGGTGGTGTTCCGGCTGCACATGCGCGACGGCGAGGTGCGCGAGCTGCACAACCCCGCCGACATGCCCGACCTGACGCTGATCGACCATATCGAGGAGCCGCGCATCAAGGCCACGATCATGGTGCCCGACGAATACCTGGGCGACGTGCTGAAGCTTTGCCAGGACCGCCGCGGCATCCAGATGGACCTGACCTATGCCGGCAACCGGGCGATGGTGGTCTATGACCTGCCGCTGGCCGAGGTGGTCTTCGATTTCTACGACCGGCTGAAATCCGTGACCAAGGGCTATGCCAGCTTCGATTACCAGATCAGCGAATATCGCGAGGATTATCTGGTCAAGATGTCGATCCTGGTGAATGACGAGCCGGTGGACGCGCTGGCGATCATGGTCCACCGCGACCGTGCCGAAAGCCGCGGCCGGGCGATGGTGGAAAAGCTGAAGGAGCTGATCCCGCGCCACATGTTCAAGATCCCGATCCAGGCCGCCATCGGCAGCCGGGTGATCGCGCGCGAGACGCTTTCGGCGCTGCGCAAGGACGTGACGGCGAAATGCTATGGCGGCGATGCGACGCGCAAGAAGAAGCTCTTGGAAAAGCAAAAGGCCGGCAAGAAGAAGATGCGCCAGTTCGGCAAGGTCGAGATCCCGCAGACGGCATTCATCCAGGCATTGAAGATGGACGGATGACACATCCCCCGGGTTGTGGCAGCATGGATGCGCGCCACATCGGGGAATGGTATGCGGGTTGCCTTCGTTTTACTGGCGGTTTCTTTCCTGGGCACGGGGGCCTTCGCCCAGGACGGAGACGAGTTCGGCTTCCCGGTCCCGATTGATGTGCAGACCCGGCGGCAGTTGCTGAGCGAAGCTTTTCCGCAGGTCGATAACAGCCTGAAAAAGCTGGACAGCCTGATCAGGTATCGCCGGGATCTGGAGCTTTACCGAGTCACGCATCTCGAGGCGTTCAACGAGGCGATAGAGCAGATCTGCCGCGATCTGCTTATTGTCGAGGCCAGGGTGAGTGCGGCCGCCGGCAGGGGCGACCTTTCCCCGAACGAGAAAGGCAATTACGACCGCCGGATCGCCGAGGAACGCGGGCAATGTTCGGTCTCGAACAAGGCTTCCAGCCGGTATTATCGGCTTTACGATCAGTTCATGGGCATTTATCGCGACGAGGCCGCCAGTTCCAGGGATCGCCTGCATAGTTGCTATGCCAGCGATCCTTGCCGCCTGGGGCAGGGTTAGATGCTGCTGGACTGGAGCAACGTCGTCTCTCGGGCCCAGCTTTCGCTTTTCAATTTCCTTTTGGCGCTTTCGGACCTGCTGCCTGCCATATTCTTCGCGATCACCTTTCCGCTGGTCCTGCTGCTTTTCATCCGCTTCGATGAAGGGGAAAAGGTTCTCGCGCCGTTCGAACTGACATTCTTTTCCTTTATCGGGCTACTGGTCGCCTATCTGACCTATCTGAGCAAGGATACCTTGCTGGAAAACCTGCTGCCGTCCTTTGTCGTGATCCTGGCCTTCTTCTTTCAGCTGTTCGGTCGGACGAAATCCGGGGCAGAGGTGCCCCTGGGAACCAAGATGACGCTGGCGGCCGGGATCGTCACCGTCGGCTCGTTCATCATCGGCTCGCGCTTCTTCAACCTGCTGTTCGGCGGCGGTGGGGGAGGCTAGGGCCGGGCTCCGGCCGATGCGCAATCATGCAGAAAGCCTGCGTTCAGGATATTGAGCAATTGGATTGAAAACCGCCCGGCCTTGCCCTATGACCGGACCGGCCGACGGCCGATTCCAGCAGGGGGACAGGATGAGCTATCCGAACACGCAGCTTTTCATCGACGGAATCTGGCGTCCGGCGCAGGACGGGCGCAGCCTGCCGGTTCTGAACCCGGCCACCGGCGCCGAGATCGGCCGCGTCGCCCATGCCGGCCTCGCCGACCTGGATCAGGCGCTGGCCGCCGCCGACCGCGCCTTTGCGGAATGGCGGCGCAGTTCGCCGCTGCACCGCTCGGACCTGATGCGCAAGGCGGCGGCGCTCTTGCGCGAGCGCGCCGAGCCCATCGCCGCGCTGATGGTCGCCGAACAGGGCAAGCCGCTGGCCCAGGCGCGGACCGAGACCCTGGCCGGGGCCGAGATCATCGAATGGTTCGCCGAAGAGGCGCGCCGCAGCTATGGCCAGGTCATCCCGCCCCGCGTGCCGGGTGTCACCCAGCTGACGGTCAAGGAGCCGCTGGGCCCGGTCGCCGCCTTCACGCCGTGGAATTTCCCGATCAATCAGGCGGTTCGCAAGGTTTCCGCCGCGCTGGCGGCGGGCTGCACCATCATCGTCAAGGCGCCCGAGGAAACTCCGGCCTCGCCGGCCGAACTGATCCGCTGCTTTGCCGATGCCGGGGTGCCGGCGGGGGTGGTGAACCTGGTCTATGGCGACCCGGCCGAAATCTCGGGCTACCTGATCCCGCATCCGGTGATCCGCAAGGTGTCCTTCACCGGCTCGACGGCGGTGGGCAAGCAGCTGGCGGCGCTGGCGGGGCTGCACATGAAGCCCGCCACCATGGAGCTGGGCGGCCATGCGCCGGTACTGGTCTTCGACGATGCCGATGTCGATGCGGCGGTGGCGGCCATGGCGGCCGCGAAACTGCGCAATGCCGGGCAGGTCTGCATCTCGCCCACCCGCTTCCTGGTGCAAGAGGCGGTGGCAGACCGCTTCACCGAAGGTTTCACCGCCGCACTGGCTGCCGCCAAGGTCGGGCCGGGCATGGACCCGGACAGCGCCATGGGGCCGCTGGCCAACGAGCGCCGCATCCCCGCCATCGAGCGGCTGATCCGCGACGCGCTGGACCGCGGCGCGCGGCTGGCGACCGGCGGGGCGCGGATCGGCAACGAGGGCTGGTTCTTTGCCCCGACCGTGCTGACCGACGTGCCGGCGGATGCGGCGGTGATGAACGAGGAGCCCTTCGGCCCCATCGCCGTGGTCAACCGGTTTCGCAGCGACGACGAAGCCTTTGCCGAGGCGAACCGGCTGCCCTATGGCTTGGCCAGCTATGCCTGGACGGGCAGTTCGGCCCGCGCGCAGCGGTTGCAGGATGAAATCCAGGCCGGAATGCTGACCATCAACCATATCGGCCTGTCGCTGCCGGAATTGCCCTTTGGCGGCATCGGCGATTCCGGCATGGGGACCGAGGGCGGTTCCGAGGCGATCGGCGCCTATCTGCAGACCCGCTTCGTCACCCGCAAGGGTTAGAAATCAGGGGCTAGAGATAGGGCGGCGTGCAGGCGCTGACCACCACCGCCTCGCGGTCCGAGATGTTGCGGAAGCGGTGCGGCTGGGTCGAGGCGAAGAGGTAGCTGTCCCCCGCCTTCAGCACCCGGCTCTGGTCGGCCACGATCAGCTCGATCTCGCCGGCGATGACGATGCCGCCCTCGCTGCCGTGATGGGCCAGCATGGTCTCGCCGGTATCGGCGCCCGGCTCATAGCGTTCGTGCAAGATTTGCAGGTTGTGCAGCCGCGCGTCGCCGACCTGGCGCAGGGTCATGCGCCCGACCGGCCCCTGCGCGGCGGAATAAAGCCGCGAGGTCAGGTCGCGCAACTCGGCCGGGGTGAAGAAGGGTTGCGGGCTTTGCGGCAGGTCGGGCTCGAAGAACTCGGACATGGTGACGCCCAGCCCGCCAAGGATCTTGCGCAGCGAGGCGACCGAGGGGCTGGAGCGCCCGGTCTCGATCATCGAGATCTGGCCATGCGGTACGCCCGAAGCCTCGGCCAGCTGCCGCTGCGACATGTTTGCCGCGCTGCGCAGCTCTTTCAGCCGCGCGCCCACGTCGAAATCGCTCATCCTTGCCCCGATGCCGTTTTGCGGCAGGTTAGCAGGGCCGGGGGTTGCGCACCAGTTCCGCATCTTGCCGCAGATCGAAGAAAGTCATTGCTCAAGATATTGAGCGTCGTGTAAGCCGATTCCATCAGCATGGAGGTCTGCACATGGAATCGAAGCAGTTGATCGAGCGGCGCAAGGCGGCGGTGGCGCGGGGTGTCGGCACGCGGGACATCTATGCCGTCCGGGCCGAGAATGCCGAGCTTTGGACCGCCGAGGGCCGGCGGATGCTGGATTTCGCCGCCGGCATCGCGGTGAACAACACCGGCCATCGCCATCCCAAGGTGATCGAGGCGGTCCAGCGCCAGATGCAGGACTTCACCCATACCTGCTTCCATGTCGCGCCCTATGAATCCTATGTCGCCCTGGCCGAGCGGCTGAACGCGCTGACCCCCGGCGATTTCGCGAAAAAGACCATGTTCGCCACCACCGGCGCCGAGGCGGTCGAGAATGCGGTGAAGATGGCGCGGGCCTTTACCGGGCGCTCGGGCGTGATCGCCTTCAACGGCGCCTTCCATGGCCGCACGCTTCTGGGCATGGCGCTGACCGGCAAGGTGGCGCCCTACAAGGCCGGTTTCGGCGCCATGCCGCCCGAGATTCATCACGCGATCTTCCCCAACGCCATGGCGGGCGTGTCGGTCGCGCAGGCCGTCGCGCATCTGGAGACGCTGCTGGCCTCGTCCATCGACCCCCGGCGGGTGGCGGCGATCATCGTCGAGCCGGTGCAGGGCGAGGGCGGCTTCAACGTCGCGCCGCCCGAGTTCCTGGCTGCGCTGCGCCGCATCTGCGACAGCCACGGCATCGTGCTGATCGGCGACGAGATCCAGGCCGGCATGGCCCGCACCGGCCGCATGTTCGGGTTCCAGCATTCCGGCGTCGCGCCCGACCTGGTGACCATGGCCAAAGGGCTGGCCGGGGGCTTTCCGCTGTCCGCCGTCACCGGCCGGGCCGAGATCGTGGACGCGCCCGCGCCGGGCGGGCTGGGCGGCACCTATGCCGGCAACCCGCTGGCCATCGCCGCCGCGCTGGCGGTGCTGGAGGTGATCGAGGACGAAGACCTTTGCGCCCGCGCCGAGGAAATCGGCTCGGCCATCCGCTCGCGCCTGCAAAAGCTGGCCGAACGCTTCTCGGCCATCGGCGACGTGCGCGGGCTTGGCGCGATGAACGCTTTCGAGCTGGTGCAGCCCGGCGACCGCAGCCAGCCCGACGCGCAACTGACCGCCGCCATCGTGGCCGAGGCCGAGGCGCGCGGGCTGATCCTGCTGTCCTGCGGTACGCGCTACAACGTCATCCGCCTGCTGCCGCCGCTGACCATTCCCGACGCGCAGCTGTCCGAGGCGCTGGCGATCCTGGAAGCGGCCATCGAGGCGGCGCTGGTCCCGGCCTGAAGGCGGGACGGTCCCTATCCCATGCCGTCCCGCGCCATGCGGGCGGCGATCCAGTCGCGAAAGGCCGCCAGCGGCTTCAACCCTGCCTTGCGCGCCGGCCAGGCCAGCCAATAGGCGCCGCTGCCCGGCACGCCCTGCCGCAGCACCGGCGCCAGCCGGCCCTCGGCGATCTCGACCCGGGCCAGGTAATCGGGCAGCAGCGCGATCCCCAGCCCCGAGATCGCCGCCTGGATCATCATCGAGAACTGGTCCATCATCATCCCGTCCAGCGGCGCCGGCGGCTCGGCGCCCTGGCCCCGGAACCATGCCTGCCAGGCGTCCGGGCGGGTCGGCAATTGCAGCAGCACCATTCCGGCCAGATCGGCGGGCGCGGCCACCGGCCTTCGTGCCAGCAGATCGGGCGCGGCGCAGGCGGTCAGCCTTTCGTCGAACAGCTTCAGGTGCTCGGCCCCCGGCCAGTTGTCCCGGCCGTAAAAGATCATCGCGTCAAAGGGCTCTTCGTCGAAGCTGAAGCGACGGAAGCGGGTCGTCAGGTTGATCGACACCCCCGGATGGGCCGACAGGAAATCCGGCAGCCGCGGCGCCAGCCAGCGCGTGGCAAAGGTCGGCAGCACCGCAAGGTCCAGGCTGCCGCCGTCGGGATTGGCGATCAGCGACATGCTGCCGCGCTGGATCAGGTCGAGCGCGGCGGAAATGTCGCGGAAATACCGCTCGGCCGCCTCGGTCGGGGTCAGGCGCTTCTTGTGGCGGATGAACAACTCCTGCCCCAATTGCGCCTCCAGGCTTTGCAGCAGCCGGCTGACCGTGCTTTGCGTCAGCCCCAGGTCCTGCGCCGCGCCGGTGACCGAGCCGGTGCGCATCACCGCATCGAAGGCCAGCAGCAGGCTGAGGTTCGGAAGAAAGCGCCTTTGCCGCAAGAACATTCACCCCATGCATGAAGTAATGAGGATTATCCATTTTCCGGCCCGGTTTGAAAGCGGTAATGAATGATCCGACAAGCATCAGCGCATGAGGCATGACGTGACGACGAAATCGCACAAGGGCAGCCCTTTCTCGTGGTCCGACCCGTTCCTGCTTGAGGATCAGCTGACCGAGGAAGAGCGGATGATCCGCGACACCGCCGCGGCCTTTGCCGCCGACCGGCTGGCGCCGCGCGTCGAGGCCGCCTATCTGAACGAGGAAACCGATCCCGAGATATTCCGCGAGATGGGCGCCTCGGGCCTGCTGGGCGTCACCGTGGACGAGGCCTATGGCGGCGTCGGCGCCTCTTACGTCGCCTATGGGCTGGTCGCGCGCGAGATCGAGCGCATCGATTCGGGCTATCGCTCGATGGCCTCGGTGCAGAGCTCGCTGGTGATGTTCCCGATCGAGGCCTATGGCAGCGAGGCGCAGAAGCAGAAATACCTGCCGAAACTGGCCTCGGGCGAGTTCATCGGCTGCTTCGGCCTGACCGAGCCGGACGCGGGCTCCGACCCCGCCGGGATGCGCACCGTGGCCCGCAAGACCCAGGGCGGCTATGTGCTGAACGGGTCCAAGATGTGGATCTCGAACGCGCCCATCGCCGATGTCTTCGTGGTCTGGGCCAAGTCCGAGGCGCATGGCGGCAAGGTGCGCGGCTTCGTGCTGGACAAGGGCACGCCCGGCCTTTCGGCGCCCAAGATCGAGGGCAAGCTGAGCCTGCGCGCCTCGATCACCGGCGAGATCGTGATGGAGAATGTCGAGGTTGGCGAGGACGCGCTGCTTCCGAATATCGAGGGCATGGGCGGTCCCTTCGGCTGTCTGAACCGCGCGCGCTATGGCATTTCCTGGGGCGCGATGGGCGCGGCCGAGGATTGCTGGTTCCGCGCCCGGCAATACGGGCTGGATCGCCACCAGTTCAACCGCCCGCTGGCCGCGACGCAGCTTTACCAGAAAAAGCTCGCCGACATGCAGACCGAGATCGCCCTGGGCCTGCAAGCCAGCCTGCGGGTCGGGCGGCTTTTCGACGAGGGCAAGTTCGCGCCCGAGATGATCTCCATCGTCAAGCGCAACAATTGCGGCAAGGCGCTGGAGATCGCCCGCCAGGCCCGCGACATGCATGGCGGCAACGGCATCCAGATCGGCTATCACGTCATGCGGCACGCGCAGAACCTGGAGACGGTGAACACCTATGAGGGCACGCATGACGTGCATGCGCTGATCCTGGGCCGGGCGCAGACCGGCATCCAGGCGTTCGCGTGATGGATCAGCCGGCGCTGAAGGGGCTGCGCGTCGTCGAACTGGCGCGCATCCTTGCCGGGCCGTGGATCGGCCAGACGCTGGCCGATCTGGGCGCCGAGGTGATCAAGGTCGAGGCGCCCGAGGGCGACGACACCCGCCGCTGGGGCCCGCCCTTCATCGAGCGGCCGCGTGCAGACGGCACCACCGAACGGGTCGCGGCCTATTTCCACGCCGCCAATCGCGGCAAGCGTTCCGTCACCTGCGACTTCAATGACCCCGCCGACCTGGAGCGGCTGCGGGCGCTGATCGACCAGGCCGATGTGGTGATCGAGAATTTCAAGCTGGGCGGATTGCGCAAGTTCGGGCTGGACTACCAGACGCTTTCGGCGCGCAATCCGCGGTTGGTCTATGCCTCGATCACCGGCTTCGGGCAGGACGGGCCGCGCGCGGCGCAGCCGGGCTATGATTTCCTGATCCAGGGCATGTCGGGCATCATGGACCTGACCGGCGATCCGCAGGGCGAGCCGCAAAAGGTCGGCGTGGCCTGGATCGACATCTTCACCGGCCTTTACGGGGTGATCGCCGTGCAGGCCGCGCTGGCCGAGCGGGCGCGGTCGGGTCTGGGCCAGCATCTGGACCTGTCGCTTCTGGATTGCGGGGTGGCGGTTCTGGCCAATCAGGCAACGAATTACCTGCTGGGCGGCGCGGTGCCGCATCGGCTGGGCAATGCGCATCCGAATATCGTGCCCTATCAGCTTTTCCCGGCCTCGGACGGGCATCTGATCGTCGCCTGCGGCAACGACCGGCAATTCGCGGCGCTGTGCCGGGTGCTGGAAATGCCCGAGCTGGCGGCAGAGCCGGATTTTGCCACCAACCCCGCCCGGGTGGCGAACCGCGCGCGGCTGGTGCCGCTGCTGACGCAGGCCACATCCCGCTTTACCCGCGCCGCGCTGATCGCTGCGCTGGAAGGGGCGGGGGTGCCCGCGGGCCCGGTCAACGACGTGGCCGAGGCCCTGGCCGAACCGCAGGTGCAGGTGCGCGGCCTGCGCATCGCGCCCGAGGGCATCGCCGGGCTGCGCAGCCCGCTGCGCTTCTCGCGCAGCCCGCTGGTGACGGAACGCGCGGCCCCGGCGCTTGGCGAGGGCGACTGGCGCTTTCAGGGCTGAACCCTAGCCCTGCCGCCCCGCGCGGCAGGCGGCGCGATAGCCGCTGGGGGTCTGGCCGAACATCGCCCGGAACAGCCGCGAGAACTGCGCCTGGTCGCTGAAGCCGAAGCGATAGGCGACGGCGGCCAGCGACAGGTCGCCCGGCATCTGCAGCATGTCCCGCGCCGCCTTCAGCCGCGCCTCGCGGATGAATTGCGCCACCGTGGTCCCGGTATCGCCGAACAGGTCGTGCAGATAGCGTTTCGAGATGCCGCAGGCCGCCGCCACCGTCTCGGGCGACAGGGCCGGATCGGTCAGGCTGCGCAGGATCGCGTCCTGCGCGCGCTTCAGATGCGCGGCGCGGACCGCCGTGGCGGCGCCGCCGTCGGTTTCCGCCTGCCGGTCCAGCGCCAGCGCCAGCAACTCGATCAGGTGCCGGCCCAGCACCTCTGCCGCCGCGGAATCGGCGGGCATGGCATGGGCGCGGCGCACCGTCTCGGCGAACAGACCGCCCAAGCCCTCGCGCCCGTCGAAGACCGTGGCGCAAAGCCGGTCCGGCTGGCGCAGCCTTTCGGCCAGCGCGCTGCGGGCGATCTTCATCACCAGCAGGTCGTTGCGCGCCTGATAGGCGAAGCGATAGGGCTCGTCGCCGCGCTCGACGATGAAGCCGCCGGGGGCGCAGGTGATGTCGCGGCCCAGCTGGCGAAACAGCACCGGCGCCAGGCTGGGAATGGTGACCAGGTATTCCTCGGCCTCGCCCTGCCGGATCAGGCCGGGCACCCGCTCATAGCGCGCCGGCTCGGTGCGCAGCCGCGACAGCGACACTTGCCCCATGCCGCGCCGTTCCAGCCGGCCCTGGAAGGTGGCGGGGTCGCGATAGCTCAGCTGCAGCGGAAAATAGGTATCCGCGATGATGGCCGACCAATGCGCCGCGCGCTCGGGCGGCGCGGCCGCGGCGGTGCTGTAGCTTTCCAGGGTCATGATGCGCCTCCCCGCATCGGTTCCGCGATTCGTAGCGCGCCGCGAGCAATCGGGCAAAAGAAAACGTGCGCGCGGGGCAGGCGCCAGATCCTGCCGCATGGATCGGCAGGGCTGCGCCCAGCGACAAGTTTCTCCGCACCCAGCGCCAAGACCGGGCGCCGCTGCCGCCGCACCATGGTCCAACCGAAAAGATGCCGCGCCAGGCGGCACGCCGCAGGGAGAAAAGACCATGAACCAGCCGTTTCCCGGCTGCCCTGCCCGTGCGCGCCCATGCGGCCCAGACAGGGAAATGCCATGACCAGACCCAAACCCGACCCCATCACGCTTTCGGTGGTGCGCGGCGTGCTCGAGACCACGCAGCGCGAGATGACGCTGACGCTGGAACAGACCGCCCGCAGCTCGGTCTTCAACCTCGCGCATGATTATTCGACCGCGCTCTTCAACCACACGCCCGAGATGATCCTGCAGGGCCAGGACATCCCCATCCACCTCGGCAGCCTGATCCCGGCGATGAAATCGGTGGCGAAATTCTTTCAGGGCGACATCCACGAGGGCGACCTGATCCTGCACAACGATCCGGCCCATGGCGGCAGCCATATCATCGACACCTGCATGTATTACCCGGTCTTCTACCAGGGCGAGCTGGTGTTCTGGACCGTTTGCAAGGGCCACCTGACCGATATCGGCGGCCCGGTGCCCGCCGGCTACAACCCCAACGCGACCGAGATCTATGCCGAGGGGCTGCGCATCCCGCCGGTCAAGCTCTGGGATCGCGGCAGACCGCGCCATGACGTGATGAACCTGATCCTGACCAATATGCGCGCGCGCCGCGACCAGGAGGGCGATTTCAATGCCCTGATCGGCGCCTGCCAGGTCGGCGCCCGCAACCTGGTCCGGCTGATGGACAAATATGGCAAGCAGGTGGTGCAGGACTGCATCGCCGAGCTGCTGGACATGGCCGAGGCGCATATGCGCAAGCTCATCGCCCAGGTTCCCGACGGCACCTATACCGGCACGGCGGTGCTCGAGGATGCGGGCCACGGCTTCGGCGACATGGACATCACCGCCACGGTGACGATCCGGGGCGACGGCTGCCACATCGCCATCAGCTCGCCGCCGCAGGTGCCCTATTTCATCAACAGCTACGAAGGCAACAGCCATTCCGGCGTCTATCTGGGGCTGATGATGTTCGCGCAGCTCCCGCCGCCCTATAACGAGGGGCTCTATCGCTGCGTGACCACCGACATGGGGCCCCGGGGCACGCTCTGCAACGCGAAATCCCCCGCGCCGCACATGAACTGCACCACCACGCCGATGGAGACGCTGACCGACGCGGTGCGGCTGGCCTTCGAGCAGGCGGCGCCGGCCAAGGTCTCGGCCAGCTGGGGCCATGCCAATGGCTGCAACATCGCCGGCTGGGACAAGCGGCATGACGAGGAATACGTGACCATGGTGCTGGCCTCGATCATCTCGGGGGCAGGGGCCACGGCCAGCCAGGACGGCTGGCATGCCTGCGGTCCGGAATGCTGCTTCGGCGCGCTGACCTCGGGCGATATCGAGATGCTGGAGCACAGCTATCCGATCATCATCCACCGCTATTCGCTGATGCAGGATTCGGGCGGCGCCGGCCAGTTCCGCGGCGGCTCGGGCACCTGCTGGGAGGTCGAGCCGCTGGACAGCCCGATGACGCTCGTCACCTTCGGCGAGGGCCGCCGCATCCCGGCCATGGGCGCGGCCGGCGCCCGTTCCACCCTGATCCCGCCCAAGGTCGGCCGGCTGGAAGTGACGCGGGGCGGCGAGACGCAGGTCATCACCGAAAACGTCATCGAGACCATCCAGCCCGGCGAGCGCGCCGCGAACCGCAATCCCGGCGGCGGCGGCTACGGCGACCCCTATGCCCGCCCGGTCGAGAAGGTGGTCGAGGATGTCAGGAACGGCCTCGTCAGCCTCGAGGGCGCGCGGCTCGACTATGGCGTCGTCATCGCCGATGCCGCGACCCTCACCGTCGATCACGCCGCCACCGCCGCCCTGCGCGCCGCCTAAGGCTTTCGCCGTTTTCCAAATACCCCGCGGGGGTCCGGGGGCGCGAAGCCCCCGGCGCCGGACCCGCGAACCGCAGCCAAAGATGGAACCCGCCATGAAACACCAATATCGCCTTGGCATCGACGCCGGCGGCACCTTCACCGATTTCATCCTCGCCGACCGCGAGGGGGGCTTGCGCATCTTCAAGGCGCTCTCCACCCCGCAGGATCCGACCCTGGCCATCAGGAACGGCCTGGCCGTGATCGAGGAGGAGACGGGCATCGCCCCGCGCGACCTCGTCTCGAACGCCGACCTGTGCATCAACGGCACCACGGTCGGGCTCAATGCGCTGATCACCCATAGCGGCGCCAGGACCGGGCTGATCGCCACCAAGGGCCACGAGGACAGCATCGAGATCCGCCTCGGCCACAAGGAGGACGGCTATCGCTACGACCCGGACTATCCGCCCGCGACCATGCTGGTGCCGCGCTACCTGCGGCGCGGAATCAGCGAACGGGTGATCTCGACCGGCGCCGTCCGCACGCCGCTGAACGAAGACGAGGTGCGCGAGGCCTGCCGGCATTTCCTGCGCGAGGGTGTCGAATCGGTCGCCATCAGCTTCGTCTGGTCGGTACTGCACCCCGATCACGAACTCCGCGCCGCCCAGATCGTGCGCGAGATGATGCCGGGCGTGCCGCTGACCCTCGGCAGCCAGCTCTATCCGCAGCTGCGCGAATATACCCGCACCTCGACCGCGGTGGTGAACGCCTATCTGGCGCCGATCCTGTCGCGCTATGTGCAGGCGGTGGACGGCTATTTCCAAGGCCTCGGCGCGCGCCAGCCGGTGCGCTATTTCCAGTCGAACGGCGGGCTGGCGCTGGGGTCGGTGGTCTCGGACCAGTCGGTCTATGCGATCAATTCCGGCCCCGCCTCGGCGCCGCGCGCGGCGCTCTATCTGGGCGAGCCCTACGGGCTTTCGGACATCATCACCGTCGACATGGGCGGCACCAGCTTCGACATCACCCTGACCCGCGACGGCCAGGCCAATGTGTCGAAGAACATCGACTTCCTGCGCTATCGCATCGGCATCCCGATGATCCAGGTGGAGACCCTGGGGGCGGGCGGCGGATCGATCGGCTGGATCGACTCGATGGGGCTGATGCAGATGGGGCCGCAATCGGCGGGCTCGGAACCCGGCCCGGCCTGCTACGGCAAGGGCGGCGAGAGGCCGACGACGACCGATGCGAACCTGGTGCTGGGCTACCTGAATCCCGAGGGCCTGGTCGGCGGCCGCCTGCCGCTCAGCGTCGAGAAGGCGCGCGAGGCGATCCGCAAGCATCTGGCCGAGCCCCTGGGCATCAGCGTCGAGACCGCGGCCTACGGCATGTTCACCATCGTCAACAACAACATGGTGAATGCGATCCGCCGCGTCTCGGTCGAGCGCGGCTACGATCCGCGCGACTTCGTGCTGAACTGCGCCGGCGGCGCCACGGGCGCGCATATCACGGCGCTGGCGCGCGAGATGGGCATCGGCAAGGTGCTGGTTTCCAAGCTCGCCTCGGGGCTTTGCGCCTTCGGGCAGATCATCTCGGACGTGAAATACAACTACATGGCCCCCATAGCCGCGCGGCTGGAAGGGGCCGAGGCGGCCAAGCGGCTGGACGAGACCTTCGCCCGGCTCGAGGACAAGGGCCGCGCCGACCTGCTGGCCGATGATTTCGCGCCCGACCGGATCGGCATCCGCCGCAGCCTGGACATGCGCTATGTCGGGCAGGTGCATGAATGCACGGTCAGCGTCGATCCCTTCCCGATCGACGAGGCGGCGCTGGAACGCCTCAAGGCCGCCTTCCACGCCCGCCACGAAGAGCTTTACACCTATGCCGAGCCGCACAGCCCGGTCGAGGTGGTGAACGTGGAAAGCGCCATCTCGGGCGCGGTCGAGCGGCCGGCGCGGATGCGCATCGCGCAGGGCGCAGGCGCGCATGCGGCGCTGTCGGGCACGCGCGAGATGATCTTCGACGCCTCGGGCCGCAAGCACGAGACCCCGGTTTATGACGGCGCGAAGCTGGGCGCGGGCGACGTCGTCACCGGCCCGGCGGTCATCCAGGAGGTGACGACCACCATCGTCATCGAGCCGGGCTGGGTCGCCGAACTGGACCAGAACGGCGTCTATGTCGTGACCGTGGCCAGCGCCGCCGGCGCTGCGCCCGAAAGGGCCGCGGCATTGGCCGAGGCCTGACCAAGGCCGGGCGGGGCCGCGCCAGGCCCCGCCCATCCGGAACCAATCACAAGAACCAAAACAGGGAGCTTCAGCCATGGCTGGATCTTTGGACAATTCGGAAGAACTGGAATTTTCGGACCGGCCGGTGCCGCGCGACCAGCGCATGGGCCGGCTGCCGCTGACCATGGCCTGGTGGTCGGTCTGCTCGGCCATGTTCTATCTGGTCATCGCCGCCTCGCTGGCGCTGGCCTATGGCGCAAGGAACGCCATCATCGGGCTGGTGCTGTCGGTCATCGCCTATGCGGCGGTGAACGCGGTGCTGGTGCGGCACGCGATCCGCACCGGGCTCAGCGTCTCGCTGTTCTCGCGCCTCCTGCTGGGCCGCAGCGGGGCGGCGGTGGCGACGCTGATCTTCTTTGCCACCGCCATCTATTACGCGGTGTTCGAGGGCTCGGTGATCGCCGTCGCCCTGCGGGAATATGCCGGCATCTCCTATCCGCTGGCAGCGCTGGTGGTGGCGGTCTATTCGGTGGCGCTGATCTTCGGCTCGATCCAGAACTGGCTGGACAAGTTCAACGGCGTGCTTTTGCCCTTCTACCTGCTGGGGCTGGTCGCGGCGGTGGTGCTGGCGGTGGCGGAATACGGCTATTCGGACGCCTGGCTGAACCTTGGGCCACAGGGCGGCGCGCCCGCCGGCGGCTGGTGGGACTGCTTCACCGCCTATATGGGCGTCTGGATCCTGATGATGTTCACCTATGACTATGCCCGCTTCGGCCGGCCCGAGGATGCGCGCTTCCACGCCATTATCAACTTCGGCGCGCCCTTCTATGCCGTGGCCTTCCTGCTCAACGGCCTTGTCGGCATCTTCCTGGCTGCCAGCCTGCCGACCGAGGGCGGGGTCTCCGAGGTCTCGGTCGTCTTCGCGCTGGTGCAGCTGATGGGCGTGGCGGGCCTCGCCTTCGTCTGGATCTCGCAGACCCGGATCAACACCGCGAACTATTACCTCGCCGCGGTGAACATGGAGAGCTTTGCCGAGACCGCCTTCCGGCTGCACCTGCCGAAATGGGTCTGGGCCTGCGTGGTCGGCGCCATCGCCTATGCGCTGATGCTGGCCGATGTCTTTGCCTATATCCTGCAGGCGCTGGCCTATCAGGGCATCTTCGTCGTGGCCTGGGTCGGCATCGCGCTGGTCCATATCGCGACGGATCGCGGCGCCGGCGCCGGCGACGCCGACCTGGCGGATGCGCGCGCGGTCAATCCGGCGGGGCTGGGGGCCTGGCTGCTGGCCTCGGGTGCGGGGCTCGCGCTGCATTTCGCCGGCGGCACGGCGGCCTCGCTGTCGGCGCCGGCGACCTTCCTGGTCGCGGGCGCCGCCTATGCCGCGCTGGCGGGCCGGGCGGCGGTGCGCCGGGCGCTGTCCTGACCCTGGCACGAGGCCGGTTGCGCGCAGCCGGCCTTGCTGTCAGATTCCGCCGCAGGGAGAGAGAGAGAGAGAGCGGGAAGGAAGGCATGCCTTGGATGCGCCGGTTCGGATGCGCATAGACCCGCGGCCGCGCCGCTGGCCGCTGGTCCTGTCCTGCCTGGCCTGCGTGGCGGCCGTCCTGTGGCTGGGCGCGCAGCTTGCCCATCAGCATTACTTCCGCGAAGGGCATGCCCGCGCCACGACCGCGCTGCGGCTGACGGTGAACGCGCTCAATGCCGACCTGGCGCGCTATGAGGTGGTGCCGCAACTGGTCGCCGACCTGGACCTGATCCGAGAGCTTGCCGCCGATCCCGGCAATGCCGCGCTGCGGCAGCAGACGAACCGCTGGCTGGCCGAGCAGAACGAGGCGGTGCAGGCCTCGGACATCTACCTGATCCTGCCCGATGGCGAGACCATCGCCCATTCCGGCTATCAGGGCCCGGCCAGTTTCGTCGGGCAGAATTTCAGCTACCGGCCCTATGTCATCGACGCCATGGCGGGCGGACAGGGGCGGTTCTACGGCATCGGCACCACGTCCGGCGTGCGGGGCTATTTCTTCTCGGCCCCGGTCGCGGACGAGACCGGCCGGATCAGCGCCGTCGTCGCGGTCAAGATCGGCGTGGACCGGATCGAGGCCTCCTGGCGCGGCAACCAGTATCGCGTGCTGGTGACCGATCCCGAGGGCACGGCCTTCCTGTCCTCGGAACCCAGCTGGCTTTACCACAGCATCCGGCCGCTGACGCCGGAACGGCTGGCGCGCACCGAATCATCGCGCCGTTATGCCGGCACGCCGCTGGCCGAATTGCCGGTTGAGCGGCTGGAGCTGCACGGCGCGCCGGTGTTCCGCCTGCCGCCCGCCCTTGCAGAAGGGCCCCAGCGCAGCCACGACTATATCGCCGCCTCCGAGGAGATGCCGGGGGCGGGCTGGACCGTGCATGTGCTGCTGGACAGCGCCGAGCTGCGGGCCGAGGCGCGGCTGGCGGTGCTGAGCCTCATGCTGCTGATCGCGGTCGCGGGAATCGGGCTGATGATGTGGCGCCAGCGTCGGGCGCGCATCGCCGATCGCCTGGCCGCAACGGCGGAACTGGAGCGCCGCGTGGTCGAGCGCACCGCCGACCTGGCGCGGGTCAACAGCCAGCTTGAACAGGAGATCGCCGAGCGCCGCGCCACCGAGGCCGAGCTGCGCGCCGCCCAGGCCAGCCTGGTGCAGGTCGGCAAGCTGGCGGCGCTGGGGCAGATGTCGGCCTCGCTTTCGCACGAGATCAACCAGCCGCTGGCGGCGGCGCGCAACTATGCCGACAGCGCCGCCATCCTGATCGAGCGCGGCGACCTGACCCGCGCGCGCGAAAACATCGCGCAGATCCTGGCGCTGGTGGACCGGATGGCCGCCATCGGCAAGCACCTGCGCCATGCCGCGCGCAAGCCCGACGATGTGCTGGGCGCGGTGGTGCTGGCCGGGCTGCTGGAGGAGACGCGCACCATCGTCGCCGCCCGGCTGGCCAGCAGCGACGCGGTGCTGGATGTGGATGTGCCCGCCGACCTGCCGCCGCTGCGGGCAGGGCCGACGCGCTTGCAGCAGGTGCTGGTGAACCTGATCACCAATGCCGCCGATGCGGTCGAGGGCGGCGCGGATCGCCGCATCACGCTTTTGGCGCGGGCCGAGGGCGGGCGCGTCGCCATCCGCATCCGCGACCGCGGCCCCGGCGTGCCCGATGCCATCGCCGCGCGCATCTTCGACCCGTTCTTCACCACCAAGGGCATGGGGGCGGGGCTGGGCCTGGGCCTGTCGATCACCGCCAATATCGTGCGCGATTTCGGCGGCGAGATCGCCTGCCGCAACATGGACCCCGGCGCCGAGTTCTGCGTGACCCTGCCCGCCGCCGTCCCGGCCGAGGCCGCCGCATGACCCGGCGCGTGCTTCTGGTCGAGGATGACGAGCAGATGCGCAGTTCGACCGCGCAGGCGCTGGAGCTGGCGGGCTTTGCCGTCGAGCCGCTGGCCTCGGGCGAAGAGGCGCTGGCGCTGGCCGGGCCGGGCTTTGCCGGCGCGGTGGTCAGCGACATCCGCATGCCGGGCATGGACGGCATGACCCTGCTGGGCCGGCTGCACGAGATCGATCCCGAGATCCCGGTGATCCTGGTCACCGGCCATGCCGAGGTGCCGCTGGCGGTCGAGGCGATCCGCGGTGGCGCCTATGACTTCATCGAAAAGCCCTTCGTGGTGCAGGAACTGGCCACGGTGATCCGCCGCGCCATCGACCATCGCGGGCTGGTGCTGGAGAACCGCCGCCTGCGCGCCGTCGCCGGCAAGCGCGACGATGTCGAGGCGCGGCTGCCCGGCCGCACCCAGGTCATGGTCGACCTGCGCTATCGGCTGCGCGCCATCGGCGCCTCGGATGCCGATGCGCTGGTGATCGGCCCGACCGGCGCCGGCAAGGAGGTGGTGGCGCGCACGCTGCACGACATCTCGGCCCGCGCGGGGCGGCCCTTCATCGCCATCAACTGCGCCGCCCTGCCCGAGGCGCTGATCGAATCCGAGCTGTTCGGCCATGAGGTCGGCGCCTTTCCCGGCGCGCTGCGGCCGCGATACGGCAAGTTCGAACATGCGCGCGGCGGCACGATCCTGCTGGACGAGATCGGCTCGATGCCGCTGGAATTGCAGGCCAAGCTGTTGCGGGTGCTGCAGGAACGCACGATCACCCGGCTCGGCTCGAACGACCCGGTGGCGCTGGACGTGCGCTTCGTCGCCGTCAGCAAGGCCGATCTGGAGGAACTGGTCGCCCAGGGCCGCTTTCGCGAGGATCTGTTCTGGCGGCTGAATGTCGCCGTGCTGCACGTCCCGCCGCTGTCCGCCCGGCGCGAGGACATTCCGCTGCTGTTCCTGCAACTCTTGCGCGAGGCGGCCGCCCGCCACAACCGGCCCGAGCGCGAGGCGCCCGCCGCCTTCCTGTCCGGCCTAGCCGCACGGGAATGGCCGGGCAACGTGCGCGAATTGCGCAACCTGGCCGAGCGTTTCGTGCTGGGGCTGGAAGGGGTCGAGCTTGGTACCGCCCAGGGTGCGCGCCTGGCCGACCGCGTGGCGGCCTTCGAGCGCAGCCTGATCGCCGGCGCCATCGCCGCCCATGACGGCAAGCTGCGCCCGGTCTACGAGACGCTGGGCATCTCGCGCAAGACGCTTTACGAGAAGATGCAGAAATACGGTCTCGACCGCCGGCTGATCCTGGATTCCGCCGAAGACGAGCCGGGTTGACCGGAAATGGGTGGAAATCCACCCACTCCAGCCAGGCAATGTTCCCTTTTCCACCCATTTCCGTCGTATTGCGGCAATATGCGCCGCATGGGCCGCGTTTTTGATTTGTGCCGTGGTCCGGCCCGCCGCAGGCTTCACCCGGTGGCCGCGCCGGGAGGGAGGCGGCCGGAATATCCTTGGGGAGGGAACATGGCTTATCCAAAGCTTCTGGGCGCGCTTTGCGCCGCGACATTGCTGGCCGCGCCGGCATTCGCGCAGGACTGGCCGCAGCGCCAGATCACCATGGTCGTGCCGTTCTCGGCCGGCGGTCCGACCGATACGGTCGCGCGCATGGTGGCCGAGCGCATGTCGGCCGATCTGGGCCAGCAGATCATCGTCGAGAATATCGGCGGCGCCGGCGGCACGCTGGGCGCGGCCAATGTCGCCAAGGCCGAGCCGGACGGCTATACCGTGCTTTTGCACCATATCGGCATGGCGACATCGGACACGCTTTACCGCAACCTGCCCTATGACACGCTGAACGCCTTCGAATATGTCGGGCTGGTGACGGAGGTGCCGATGGTGGTGACGGCGCGCAAGGATTTCGAGCCCGCCGATTTCACCGCCTTCAAGGATTACGTCAAGGCCAATGCCGACAAGCTGACGCTGGCCAATGCCGGCATCGGCGCGGCCAGCCACCTGTGCGGCATGCTGCTGATGCAGGCGCTGGAGGCACCCTTGGTGACGGTCCCCTACAAGGGCACCGGCCCGGCGATGACCGACCTGCTGGGCGGGCAGACCGACATCATGTGCGACCAGACCACCAACACCACCCAGCAGATCAAGGGCGGCACGATCAAGGCCTATGCCGTGACCTCGCCCGAGCGGCTGGACCTGTTCCCCGACCTGCCCACCGCCAAGGAAGGCGGCGTCGAGACGATGGAGTTCGGCATCTGGCACGGCATCTATGCCCCCAAGGGCACGCCGGCCGAAGTGACCGAGCGGCTGTCGCAGGCCCTGCAGGTCGCGCTGGCCGACGAGGGTGTCGCCAAGGCGATGGCCGACCTGGGCACCGCGCCCGAGCCGGCGGAAAACGCCACGCCGGCCGCGCTCAAGGCCAAGCTGGAATCCGAGATCGCCCGCTGGAAGCCGGTGATCGAGGCCGCCGGCGTCTATGCCGACTGAAACGGAAAGCGGCCCCGCCCCTTGCGGCGGGGCCCGTCAATCGGGGGGAGGAACGCATGTCCGCAAAACCCAAGGATACCACCGACATCGTCGCCGGGCTTTCGATGATGGCGGCGGCGGGATTCTTCGGCTGGCACACGGCCGGGCTGGAAATCGGCACTTCGCTGCGGATGGGGCCGGGATATTTCCCGATGGTCCTGTCCGGGCTTCTGTTCGTCCTGGGGCTGATCATCCTGCTGAGATCCTTCGGGCGCGAGGATGACGAGCCCTTCGGCAAGGTCGCCTGGCGCGGGCTGCTGTTCATCCTGCCGGCGCCGATCTTCTTTGGCCTGACGGTGCGCGGCCTCGGCTTCGTGCCGGCGCTGTTCTTCACCACGCTGATCGCCTCGCAGGCCTCGATGCGGATGCGGCCGCTGGCGGCGCTGATCCTGGCGGTGGCGGTGACGATTCTGTCCACGCTGATCTTCAGCTACGGCCTTGGCCTGCCCTTCCGGCGCTTCGGCCCCTGGCTGGGCATGTGAGGGCGCGATGGAACTTTTCAGCAATCTCGCGCTCGGCTTTTCGGTCGCCTCCTCGCTGGCGAACCTGGCCTTCTGCCTGATCGGGGTCATGCTCGGCACGCTGATCGGCGTGCTGCCCGGCATTGGCGCCACGGCGACCATCGCCATGCTCTTGCCGATCACCTTCCAGCTCGAGCCCGTCAGCTCGCTCATCATGCTGGCCGGCATTTATTACGGCGCGCAATACGGCGGCTCGACCACGGCGATCCTGATCAACATGCCGGGCGAAAGCTCGTCGGCCGTCACCGCCATCGACGGCTACCAGATGGCCCGCAGGGGCAAGGCCGGCACCGCGCTGGCGCTGGCGGCGCTGGGATCGTTCTTCGCCGGCTCGGTCTCGACCTTCCTGGTGGCGCTGTTCGCCCCGCCGCTGACCGCGGTGGCGCTGAAATTCGGCGCGGCCGAGTATTTCAGCCTGATGGTGCTGGGCCTGGTGATGTCTGTGGCGCTGGCGCATGGCTCGGTGCTGAAGGCGCTGGCCATGGTGGTGCTGGGCCTGCTTCTGGGCATGGTCGGCACCGATATCTATACCGGCGCCCCGCGCTTCACGATGGGGATCACGCAATTCGCCGACGGGTTGAACTTCGTCGCCGTCGCCGTGGGGGTCTTCGGCATCGCCGAGATCCTGCGCAACCTCGAGGACGAGCATGACCGCCAGGTCATGACCAAGAACATCAACCGGCTGTTCCCCACGGGCCAGGAGCTGCGCCAGATGATCGGCCCGGTCCTGCGCGGCACCGGCATCGGCTCGGTCCTGGGCATCCTGCCGGGGGGCGGGGCGATCCTGGCCAGCTTTGCCAGCTACACGATCGAGAAGAAGGTCTCCCGCCACCCCGAGGAGTTCGGCAAGGGCGCGCTGGCCGGGGTCGCCGGGCCGGAAAGCGCCAACAATGCCGGGGCGCAGACCAGCTTCATCCCGCTCCTGACCCTGGGCATCCCGGCGAACCCGGTGATGGCGCTGATGATCGGCGCGATGATCATCCAGGGCATCGTGCCGGGGCCGAACGTGGTCAGCGAGCAACCCGCGCTGTTCTGGGGCATCATCGCCAGCATGTGGATCGGCAACCTGATGCTGGTGGTGCTGAACCTGCCGCTGATCGGGCTGTGGGTGAAGCTGCTGACCGTGCCTTACTACGTGCTGTTCCCGATCATCATGGCCATGTGTTCGATCGGGGTCTATTCGGTGAACTCGAACAGCTACGACCTGTTCGCCGTCGCCTTCTTCGGCCTGCTCGGCTATGTCATGTCCAAGCTGCGCTGCGAGCCGGCGCCCTTGCTGCTGGGCTTCGTCCTCGGCCCGCTGCTCGAGGAAAACCTGCGCCGGGCGATGATCCTGTCGCGCGGCGATCCCACGACCTTCCTGACCCGTCCGATCAGCGCCACGCTGCTGGCGATGTCGCTGGTGGTGCTGGTGCTGGTCTTCATGCCGCAGATCCGCAAGCGGCGGGACGAGGTCTTTACCGAAAGCGACGCCTGAACATTCAACTGGGAGGAAACCATGACCGCATCCATCACCCGCCGGCTGCTGCTGGGCGCTGCCGTGGCGCTTGGCCTGGCCGGGGCCGCCGCCGCCGAATACCCGGACCGCCCGATCACCTTGGTCATCCCCTTTGCCGCCGGCGGCTCGACCGACGTGGTCGGCCGTATCGTCGCCGACCGCATGAGCCAGGAGCTGGGCCAGCAGGTCATCGTGCAGAACGTCGGCGGGGCGGGCGGCAGCCTGGGCGCGGCCCAGGTCGCCAAGGCCGATCCCGATGGCTATACGATCCTGATGGCGACCGTCGCCACCCATGCGCTGAACCCGCTGATCCTGAAGCAGAAACCCTATGACCCGGTCGCGGATTTCGCGCCCGTCTCGCTGCTGGTGCTGGTGCCGAACGTGCTGGCGGTGAACCCGGAACTGCCGGTCAACACCGTGCAGGAGCTGATCGACCTGTCCAAGTCCGAGCCCTTGGCCTATGCCTCGTCCGGCAACGGCACGCCGCTGCACCTGTCGGGCGAGCTGTTCAAGGCCATGGCCGGGATCGACCTGACCCATATCCCCTACAAGGGTTCGGGGCCGGCGCTGACCGATGTGCTGGGCAACCAGGTGCCGATCATCTTCGACAACCTGCCCTCGGCCTCGGGTCATATCGCCTCGGGCAAGCTGCGGGCGCTTGGCGTGACCACGGCGGAACGCGCGCCCAGCTTCCCCGACATCCCGGCCATTGCCGAGACCCTGCCGGGATACGAGACTTATACTTGGAACGCGCTTTTCGCCCCGGCCGGCACGCCGCCCGAGGTTGTCGAGGCGCTGAACAAGGCCGCGCTGGTGGCCATGGCCGACCCGGCCGTCGCCGAGCGGATGCAGGAGTTCTCGGCCACCATCGTCGCCTCGACCCCCGAGGAATTGGCCGAGCATGTCCAGGCCGAGATGGCGAAATGGGAGCCGGTGGTCCGCGACGCAAACGTCAGCCTGGACTGACGCGCAATCGAAAGGCCGGGCACCGTCCCGGCCTTTTTCCTGCCGGCTAGCCCTCTGCGGCGGGGGCGGCTTTCGCGCCAGCCGCGCGCGTTCCAGCGCCGCCGCCGTTCAGCCGGCGCAGCGACAGGTCCAGCCGCGCCTCGGCCTCGCGGATCTCGCGGCTGGCTTGGCGCAGATAACGGATATGTTCGCACGCCGCCTGCCGCGCGGCTTCCGCATCGCGGGCAAGGATCGCTTCGGCGATGGCGCGGTGCTGCTGGCGCAGCAATTCGCGGATGGCCGGCACCGCGAACAGCCGGCTGCGGTTCTGGATCACGTCCGAGCGCAAGACCCCTGCCAGCGCCTGCATGATCTGCAAAAGCGTCAGGTTGTGGCTGGCCTCATAGATCAGCAGGTGCAATTCGGCATCCGCCTCGGCCTCCTCCTTGGTATCGGCGCGGGCATGGGCGCGGTCCATGCGCCCGAGGCAGTCGCGGATGCGTGCCAGCTCCACCTCGGTCGCGCGCTCTGCCGCCAGCCCTGCTGCCGCGCTTTCGACGATGCCGCGGAACTCCAGGTAATCGTCGGCCGCCTCGGCATGGCGGACCAGCATGGCGATCAGCGGATCGGTGATCGCGGCCTGGCCCAGGGCCGCCACCCGGCTGCCGCGCCCGCCGGCGCTGGTCAGCAGCCCGCGTTCCTCCAGGATCTTCAGCCCGTCGCGCAGGGTCGAGCGCGAGACGTTCAGCCGCTCGGCCAGCTCGCGCTCGGGCAAGAGCCGCTCGTCCGGGCGCAGCGACCCTTCCAGGATCAGCGATTCGAGATGCTGGGCCACGGCCTCGGCGGCGCGTTCGGATTTTACGGAAGCGTTGGTCATGGGCGCTCATGCGGTTTTGCCGGATCGCGGCCATGTAAGCACAAATCCCGCATGATGGTCCAGAAAAATACCGATTGACTAATGTGGTCTGAAAATAATACCAAGAATGCAGGGGCAGGGGACGGCCCCGCCACGAAGGGAGGAGAGCTTGTCCGGTATCGCCATGCCCCAGCCCGATGCGGGCATCCTTGCGCGCCTGCCGCAGATCGTCGCGGCCCTGCGCGACGTCCTGCCCGAGGATGCCGTGATCTGGGATCCCGAGGAGACGCGGGCCTATGAATGCGATGCGCTGACCGCCTATCGCTGCCCGCCCTTGGCCGTGGTGCTGCCGCGCACCACCGAAGAGGTCGCCGCCGCCATGCGCATCTGCCACGAAATGCGCGTGCCGGTGGTGCCGCGCGGCGCGGGCACCTCGCTGGCCGGGGGGGCGCTGCCCACCGCGGACAGCGTCATCATCGCCACCCTGCGGCTGCGCGAGGTGCTGGAGATCGACACCCAGAACCGCTTCATCCGCGTGCAGACCGGCGTGACCAATCTTTCGGTCAGCGCCGAGTTGGAGCCGCATGGCTTCTTCTATGCGCCCGACCCGTCCTCGCAGTTGGCCTGCACCATCGCCGGCAATATCGCGATGAACTCGGGCGGGGCGCATTGCCTGAAATACGGCGTGACCACCAACAACCTGATGGGCGCCACGGTGGTCCTGCCCACCGGCGAGGTGGTCGAGCTGGGCGGGCCGGAAATGGGGCCGACGGGCTTGGACCTGATGGGGCTGCTCTGCGGCTCGGAGGGCCAGCTCGGCATCGTGACCGAAGCCACCCTGCGCATCCTGCCGCGGCCCGAGGGTGCGCGGCCGGTGCTGATCGGCTTCGACGGCGCCGAGGTGGCGGGGGAATGCGTGGCGCGGATCATCCGCTCGGGCGTGCTGCCGGTCGCCATCGAATACATGGACGATGTCTGCCTGCGCGCGGTCGAGGCCTTTGCCCATGCCGGCTATCCCGATTGCGCCGCGGTGCTGATCGTCGAGGTCGAGGGCTCTCCGGCCGAGATCGACCACCAGATCGCCCGCATCCGCGAGATCGCGGGTGCCCTGAACCCGGTCGAGTTCCGCGAAAGCCGCAATGCCGATGAGGCCATGGCGATCTGGAAGGGCCGCAAATCGGCCTTTGGCGCCATGGGCCGGCTGGGCGATTACATTTGCCTGGACGGCACGGTGCCGGTGGGGCAGCTGCCCTATACGCTGAAGATGATCGGGGAACTCTCGCGCCAGCACGGGCTGGAGGTCGCGAACGTCTTTCACGCCGGTGACGGCAACATGCACCCGCTGATCCTGTTCAATGCCAACAAGCCCGGCGACCTGGAACGCGCCGAGGCTTTCGGCAACGACATCCTGCGGCTTTGCGTCGATGTCGGCGGCTGCCTGACCGGCGAGCATGGCGTGGGCATCGAAAAGCGCGACCTGATGGGCAAGCAATATGACGGCCCCGACCTGGAAATCCAGATGGCGGTCAAGGATGTTTTCGACCCGCGCTGGCTGCTCAATCCGGCCAAGGTCTTTCCGCTGGACGCAAGCCAACCCTGGCGCGAGGAGGCAGCCACCCGATGATCCCCGAGACCCCCAGCCGCGCGGGGCTGAACCCCGCCAGCGAGGCCGAGCTTGGCGCCCTGATCGCCGAGCGTTTCGCCGCCCGCCAGCCGCTGCGCCTTGCCGGCGGCGGCACGCGGGTCGAGACCGGCGCCGTGCCGGGCGACACCCTGTCTACCGCCGCGATCTCGGGCGTCGTGACCTATGAGCCGGGCGAGATGACGCTGATCGCCCGCGCCGGCACGCCCTTGGACCAGATCCAGGCGATGCTGGCCGCCGAGGGCCAGGCGCTGGCCTTCGAGCCCGCCGACATGCGCGGCGTTCTGGGCCAGGGCGGCACGCCGACCATCGGCGGCGTGGTCGCGGCCAATGCCAGCGGTCCGCGCCGGCTGCTGGCCGGGGCCTGCCGCGACCATCTGCTGGGCCTGCGCTTCGTCGACGGGCAGGGCAGGGTGCTGAAGAACGGCGGCCGCGTGATGAAGAACGTCACCGGCCTCGATCTGGGCAAGCTCTTTTGCGGCGCGCATGGCACGCTGGGCGTCCTGACCGAAGTGGCGCTGAAGACCCTGCCGCATCTGCCCGACCGCTGCACGCTGGGCTTTCACGGCGTCACGGTCGAGGAGGCGGTGGCGATCTTCTCGGCCGCGCTGGCGACCCCTTTCGAGGTCTCGGGCGCGGCCTTCCGCGACGGCACCGCCTGGCTGCGGGTCGAGGGGCTGGGGCCGCAGATGGACTATCGCCGCGACCGGCTGCTGGCGCTTCTGGCACCGCGCGAGGCCGAGCTTCTGGATGCCGAGGCCACCCAGGCCCTGTGGCGCGAGCTGCGCGATCTGGCGCATTTCGCCGGCACGGACGCGCCGCTCTGGCGGGTGCTGGTCAAGCCCAGCGACGCTCCCGCCACGGCGCGGGCCTTGCAGGCGCTTGGCGGAGAGGTGTCGCTCGACTGGGGCGGCGGGCTGGTCTGGTATTGCGGGCCGGGCAGCGCGCAGGCGGTGCGGCAGGTCGCGCCCCATGCCACGCTGATCCGACGCGGCGGGCTTACCGGCCCGGCCTTCCCGCCCGAGGCCCCGGCCGTCGCCCGGCTTTCGGCCGGGCTGCGCCAGAGGTTCGACCCCGCCGGCATCCTCAATCCCGGCCTGATGGATCAGTGACATGCAGACCAATTTCACGCCCCAGCAACTGGCCGACCCCGGCACCGCCCGCGCCAACGAGATCCTGCGCAGCTGCGTCCATTGCGGCTTTTGCACCGCGACCTGCCCGACCTACAAGGTGCTGGGCGACGAGCTGGACAGCCCGCGCGGCCGCATCTACCTGATCAAGGACATGCTGGAGAACGGCAAGATCCCCGACGCCAAGACCGTCGGTCATATCGACCGCTGCCTCAGCTGCCTTTCCTGCATGACCACCTGCCCCTCGGGCGTGCATTACATGCATCTGGTCGATCACGCCCGCGAATATATCGAAAAGACCTATCGCCGCCCCCTGGGCGAGCGGGCGCTGCGCTGGCTTCTGGCGCGCATCCTGCCCTATCCGGGCCGTTTCCGGCTGGCGCTGATGGGCGCGAAGCTGGCGCGACCGTTTCGGCGGCTCGTGCCGGATGCGCGGCTGCGGGCGATGCTGGACATGGCGCCGAGGGACATTCCCCCGCCCAGCCTGAACGACCGCCCGCAGGTCTTTGCCGCCGAGGGGCCGCGCCGCAAGCGGGTGGCGCTGCTGATCGGCTGCGCGCAAAGGGCGCTGAACACCGACATCAACGACGCGACCATCCGCCTCTTGCGCCGGCACGGCTGCGAGGTGGTGATCCCGCGCGGCCTGGGCTGCTGCGGTGCGCTGACCCATCACATGGGCAAGACCGACGAAAGCCACGCCATGGCGGCCGCCAATATCCGCGCGCTGATGGCCGAGGTCGCGGGCGAGGGGCTGGACGCGGTGGTCATCAACACCTCGGGCTGCGGCACCACGGTCAAGGATTACGGGCATATGTTCGCGCATGACCCGCTGGCCGCGGATGCCGCGCGGGTCGCGGCCTTGGCCAGGGACATCACCGAGGTCATGGCCGATCTGGGCCTGCGCGAACCCGGCCATGCCGAGCCCTTGCGCGTCGGCTATCATGCCGCCTGCTCGTTGCAGCACGGCCAGCAGATCCGCGCGACGCCCAAGGAATTGCTGGCCGCCGCCGGCTTCACCGTGCTGGAGCCCAGGGATGCGCATATCTGCTGCGGCTCGGCCGGCACCTACAACCTGATGCAGCCGGCGATCTCGGCCGAACTGAAGCGCCGCAAGGTCGAGACGCTGGAGGCGCTGACCCCGCAGGTCATCAGCGCCGGCAATATCGGCTGCATGATGCAGATCGGCTCGGGCACCGGGGTGCCGGTCGTCCATACGGCCGAACTGCTCGACTGGGCCACCGGCGGGCCAAGGCCGCGGGCGCTGGCGGAAACGGCCTGACGCCGCCGCTTGGAAAAGCCCGACCCCGGCATGCGAACGGCGGCCGCAACCCGGCCGCCGTTCTTTTGTCTCATCCACGCAGGGGCGGGGCGTCAGCTCATCTCGCGCAGCACGTATTGCACGATACGCTCGGCCGCGTCCTCGGGCGTCAGCTCGACGGTGTTCACGGTCAGCTCGGCATTCTGCGGCTGCTCATAGGGGCTGTCGATGCCGGTGAAGTTCTTCAGCTGGCCCGACCGCGCCTTTTTATACAGCCCTTTGACATCGCGTGCCTCGGCCACCTCCAGCGGCGTGTCGACGAAGACCTCGACGAACTCGCCCGGCGCCATCAGGTCGCGCACCATCTGCCGCTCCGAGCGGAAGGGCGAGATGAAGGCGGTCAGCACGATCAGCCCGGCATCGGTCATCAGCCGCGCCACCTCGCCCACGCGGCGGATGTTTTCCACCCGGTCGGCATCGGTGAAGCCAAGGTCGCGGTTCAGCCCGTGGCGGATGTTGTCGCCGTCCAGCAGGAAGGTGTGCTTGCCCAGGGCATGCAGCTTTTTCTCGACGATATTGGCGATGGTCGACTTGCCCGAGCCCGACAGGCCGGTGAACCAGACCACGGCGGGCTTCTGGTTCTTCAGCGCCGCATGGGCATCGCGGTTCACGTCCAGCGCCTGCCAGTGGATGTTCTGCGACCGGCGCAGGGCGAAATGGATCATGCCCGCCGCCACCGTGGCATTGGTCATGCGGTCGATCAGGATGAAGCCGCCCAGGTCGGGGTTCTGGGCATAGGCCTCGAAGGGGATCGGCCGGTCGGTCGAGATGTTCACCACGCCGATCGCATTCAGCCCCAGCGTCTTGCTGGCCAGATGCTCCAGCGTGTTGACATTGACCTCGTATTTCGGCTCGGTGACGGTCGCGGTGACGGTCTGGGTGCCGATCTTCAGCAGGTAGGGGCGGCCCGGCAGCATCTCCTGCTCGGCCATCCAGACCAGCGTGGCCTCGAACTGGTCGGCGACCTCGCAGGGCTGGTCGGATTGCACGATCACGTCGCCGCGCGAGCAGTCGATCTCGTCGGCGAAGGTCAGCGTCACCGACTGGCCGGCAACGGCCAGGTCCAGCTCGCCGTCATAGGTGACGATGGACTTGACCGTGGTGGTCTTGCCCGAGGGCAGCACCCGGATCGCGTCGCCCGGCCGCACCATGCCCGCGCCGATCTGGCCGGCAAAGCCGCGGAAATCCAGGTTCGGCCGGTTCACCCATTGCACCGCCATGCGGAAGGGCTGGTCCAGCATGCGCGTGTCGCTGACCGGCGCCTCTTCCAGATGGCCCAGCAGCGTCGGGCCCTGATACCAGTGCATGTTGTCGCTGTGGCTGACGATATTGTCGCCCTTGAGCCCCGAGATCGGGATCGGCAGGAAGCTGTCCATGCCGATCTGCTTGGCGAAATGCGAATAATCCGCGACGATGTCGTAGAACCGCTCGGCCGAGTAATCGACCAGGTCCATCTTGTTCACCGCCAGCACCACGTTCTGGATGCCCAGCAGGTTCACCAGATAGCTGTGCCGCCGGGTCTGGGTCAGCACGCCCTGGCGCGCGTCGATCAGGATCACCGCAAGGTCGGCGGTCGAGGCACCTGTGACCATGTTGCGGGTGTATTGCTCATGGCCGGGCGTGTCGGCGACGATGAACTTGCGCTTGTCGGTGGCGAAAAAGCGATAGGCCACGTCGATGGTGATGCCCTGTTCGCGCTCGGCGGCCAGGCCGTCGACCAGCAGGGCGAAGTCGATCTCGCCGCCCTGGGTGCCCACGGCCTTGGAATCGCTTTCCAGGCTGGCAAGCTGGTCCTCGAAGATCATCTTGCTGTCATAGAGCAACCGGCCGATCAGCGTGGACTTGCCGTCATCGACCGAACCGCAGGTGATGAAGCGCAGCATGGTCTTGTGCTGGTGCTTCAGCAGATAGGCGTTGATGTCCTCGGCGATCAGCGTGTCCGTGACATAGACGGGGTTCTTCATCTCGTGGTTCATCTCAGAAATACCCCTCTTGCTTCTTTTTCTCCATCGAGGCCGACTGGTCGTGGTCGATGGCGCGGCCCTGCCGCTCGGACGTGGTGGTCAGCAGCATTTCCTGGATGACCTCGGGCAGGGTCTTGGCGTTCGATTCCACCGCGCCGGTCAGCGGATAGCAGCCCAGCGTGCGGAAGCGCACCGATTTCATCATCGGCTGCTCGCCGTCGCGCAGGCGGAAGCGGTCGTCGTCGACCATGATCAGCAGGCCGTCGCGTTCCACCACCGGCCGCAGGTCCGAGAAATACAAGGGCACGATGTCGATGTTTTCCAGGTGGATATACTGCCAGATGTCCAGCTCGGTCCAGTTCGACAGCGGGAAGACCCGGATCGATTCGCCCTTGCCCTTGCGGGTGTTGTAAAGCTTCCACAGCTCGGGGCGCTGGTTCTTGGGATCCCAGCGGTGGTTGGCCGAGCGGAACGAGAACACCCGCTCCTTGGCGCGCGATTTCTCCTCGTCGCGGCGGGCGCCGCCGAAGGCCACGTCGAAGTTGTATTGGCTCAGCGCCTGCTTCAGACCGTCGGTCTTCCACATGTCGGTATGCAGGCTGCCGTGGTCGAAGGGGTTGATGCCCTTTTCCATCGCCTCGGGGTTGTGGTGGACGATCAGCTCCATGCCCGCCTGCGCCGCGGCGCGGTCGCGCAGCTCGTACATGGCGCGGAACTTCCAGGTGGTATCCACGTGCAGAAGCGGGAAGGGTGGCGGGGCCGGGTAGAATGCCTTCTTCGCCAGATGCAGCATGCAGGCCGAATCCTTGCCCACCGAATAGAGCATCACCGGATTGTCGGCCGTTGCCACGACCTCGCGCATGATCTGGATGCTTTCGGCTTCAAGCCGCTGAAGATGGGTCAGCGTGGCCACCTGACCCCCGGTTTCTATGACGGATTGGCTGTTCATCTGGTCGGCCCTTGTTCTAGGATGCGCCGTCCTTGCCAGATTTTCCCGGCAAGACCAAGCCCGGCGCTGGCAAAACGGCGTCACTTTGCCGCATCGCCGGCATTGTTGCTGCATTGCGGCAACGTCGGGCCGGGTGAAAGGGCCGTGCGCGGGCGTGAAAATGCCTTTCTACCTGCGGTTGCTGCGGCCGTATGATTCTAAAACGTTCGTTTCAGTTCGTTCCTGGTGGCTGATGGGCGCCTGCCTGCGCGACCCTGCAGGAAAAACCGCGCATTCCATCGCCGATTCCTTGCTGCAAGCGCAATATTTCGCCGCGTATCATGCTGCATTGCCGCAGATATTCATTCGTTTATCGTAAAAACGATCATAAGCGAAAATTTTCGCTTGACCGGAGTCACGAAGCCGTTACACCTTTCGGCTATCGACGGACGCGCAGCGACGGGGAGGGATCGGCGTGCCGGCACCAACGCGGCCCCAGGCCGACCTTTTCATCATCGGCGGTGGAATCAACGGCTGCGGCATCGCGCGCGACGCGGCGGGGCGCGGGCTTTCGGTCACGCTGGCCGAGATGGGCGACCTGGCGCAGGCGACCTCCTCGGCATCGACCAAGCTGTTCCATGGCGGGCTGCGCTATCTGGAGTTCTTCGAATTCCGCCTGGTGCGCGAGGCGCTGGAGGAGCGCGAGACCCTGCTGGCCGCGATGCCGCATATCTCCTGGCCGATGCGCTTCGTGCTGCCCTGGTCGCCCGACATGCGCTTCGAGGCCGACACGCCGACCTCGCGCATCCTGTCCTGGACCATGCCCTGGCTGCGCGGCCGCCGGCCGGCCTGGCTGATCCGGCTGGGGCTGTTCCTTTACGACAACCTGGGCGGGCGCAAGATCCTGCCGGGAACCAGGCGGCTGGACCTGTCCCGCGATCCGCTGGGCCTGCCGCTGAAGCCGGGCTTTCGGCTGGGCTGGGAATATTCCGATTGCTGGGTGCAGGATTCGCGTCTGGTGGTGCTGAACGCCCGCGATGCGCGGGCGCGCGGCGCCACCATCCTGACCCGCACCCGCGTCACCCGTGCCGAGCGCGCGGACGGGCTGTGGCGCATCACCACCGAGGGGCCGGGGGGCACGCGCATCCACCACGCCCGCGCGCTGGTCAATGCCGGCGGGCCCTGGGTCGAGGACGTGATCCGCAACGTCGCGCATATCCCCTCGGCCGAGGGCGTGCGGCTGGTGCGCGGCAGCCATATCGTCGTGCCGCAGCTTTACGACCACGACCGCTGCTATTTCTTCCAGGGCACGGACGGGCGGATCATCTTCGCGATTCCCTTCGAGGAAGATTTCACCCTGATCGGCACCACCGACATGGACCATCGCGGCCCCCCCGGCGAGGCGCGCTGCACCGAGGAAGAGCGCGACTATCTCTGCGCCTTCGCCAGCCGCTATTTCGCCCGCCCGGTGACGCCCGACCAGGTGGTCTGGACCTATTCCGGGGTGCGGCCGCTTTACGACGATGGTGCCAAATCGGCCACGGCGGCGACGCGGGACTATGTCCTCAGCCTGCAGGATGGCGAGGCGGGCGGGGCGCCGCTGCTCAATGTCTTCGGCGGCAAGATCACCACCTATCGCCGGCTGGCCGAGGGCGCGCTGGCCAGGCTCGCACCCTTCTTTCCGCAGGCGGGCGGGGACTGGACCGCGCGGGTGCCGCTGCCGGGCGGCGATTTCCCGGTGGACGGGGTCGAGGCCCTGGTCGCGCAGTTGCAGGCGCGCCATCCCTTCCTGTCGCCACGGCTGTCGCGCCGGCTGGTGCGCAGCTACGGCACCGAGTCCTTCCTGCTGCTCGATGGCGCCGCAAGCCTCGGGGATCTGGGCCGCGATTTCGGCGCCGGGCTGACCGAGGCCGAGGTGATGTGGTTGATCCGCCATGAATTCGCCCAGACCGCCGAGGACATCCTGTGGCGCCGCACCAAGCTGGGCCTGCACATGACCGAGGCGCAGCGCCGCGAGCTGGAGGCCTTCGTGGACCGGCACCACGCCGCCCATTCGGCAGCGGAATAGGGGGAGGACGGGCCGTGCTGGACTTGCAGGGCGTATCGCGGTCGGTCGGCGGCCGGGCGCATATCCATCCCACCAGCCTGACCTTGCAAAGGGGCAGCATGAACGTGCTGCTGGGGCCGACGCTGTCGGGCAAGACCAGCCTGATGCGGCTGATGGCGGGGCTGGACCAGCCGACGACCGGCCGCATCCTCTGGGACGGGCGGGACGTGACCGGCCAGCGGGTGCAGGACCGCGGCATCGCCATGGTCTATCAGCAATTCATCAACTATCCCGGCCTTTCGGTCTATGAAAACATCGCCTCGCCCCTGCGCATCCTGCGCCGGCCGCGGGACGAGATCGACCGCAAGGTGCGCGAGACCGCCGAGATGCTGCGCCTGACGCCGATGCTGGCGCGCAAGCCGCTGGAGCTTTCGGGCGGCCAGCAGCAACGCTGCGCCCTGGCCCGCGCGCTGGTCAAGGGCGCCGGGCTGGTGCTGCTGGACGAGCCGCTGGCGAATCTCGACTACAAGCTGCGGGAAGAGCTGCGGATCGAGATCCCGCGCATCTTCGAGGCGTCGGGCGCGATCTTCGTCTATGCCACCACCGAGCCCGAGGAGGCGCTGCTCTTGGGCGGCCATACCGCGACGCTGTGGCAGGGCCGGGTGACGCAGTTCGGCCCGACGCCCACGGTCTATCGCCAGCCGGTCGATGCGACCACGGCGCGGGTGTTCAGCGACCCGCCGATGAATTTCGTCGCCGCCCGCAAGCAGGGCGATGCCGTCAGCTTCGGCGACAGCGCGCTGGCTTCGGGCGGTTTCGCCGACCTGGCCGACGGCGCCTATCTGGCCGGGTTCCGCGCCAACCACCTGTCGCTGGCCCGGCACGGAACGGCGGCGGTTGCTTTCGCCTGCACGCTCGTCGGGACCGAGATCACCGGCTCGGAAACCTTCGTCCATGTCGAGCATGGCGCCGACCGCTGGGTCGGGCTGGTCGAGGGCGTGCATCCCTTGACCCCCGGCCAGCCGCTGACGGTCTGGCTGGACCCGGCGCATGTCTATCTGTTCGACGCGTCCGGGCGGCTTGCCGCTCCGGCCGCCTATGCGAGGGCGGCCTGACATGGCGCGGATCTCCCTGCAGAACCTGGCCCACAGCTACCTTCCCCATCCCCGGTCCGAGGCGGATTACGCGCTCAAGCAGATGGACCATGTCTGGCAGGATGGCGGCGCCTATGCGCTGCTGGGCGCCTCGGGCTGCGGCAAGACCACGCTTCTGAACATCATCTCGGGGCTTCTGACCCCCAGCCAGGGCCGGGTGCTGTTTGGCGAGCGCGACGTGACCGCGGCCCCCACGGCCGAGCGCAACATCGCCCAGGTGTTCCAGTTCCCGGTGGTCTACGACACCATGACGGTGCGCGACAACCTGGCCTTCCCGCTGAGGAACCGCGGCAAGGACGCCGCCTATGTCAAGGCGCGGGTGGACCAGATCGCCCGCATGATCGGCATGGAGGCATGGCTGAACCGCAAGGCGCAGGGCCTGACCGCCGATGCCAAGCAGAAGATCAGCCTGGGGCGCGGCATGGTGCGCGAGGACGTGAACGCGATCCTGTTCGACGAGCCGCTGACCGTCATCGACCCGCAGATGAAATGGGAACTGCGCACCCAGCTCAAGGAACTGCACCGCCAGTTCGGCCATACCATGATCTACGTCACCCACGACCAGACCGAGGCGCTGACCTTTGCCCAGCAGGTCGTGGTCATGCATGAGGGCCGCGTGGTGCAGATGGGCACGCCCGAGGAACTGTTCGAAAAGCCCGCCCATACCTTCGTGGGCTATTTCATCGGCTCGCCCGGCATGAACTTCCTCGATGCCGCGCTGCAGGGCGACCGCGCCCTGCTGCCCGGCGGCGAGGCGGTGGCGCTGGGGGCGCATTATCCCCCGGTCGCGGGCCGGGTGCAGATCGGCATCCGCCCCGAACATGCCAGGCTGGTGGCCGGCGGCGGGCTGGCCCTGACCATCCGCCGCATCGAGGACGTGGGCCGGCATCGGCTGGTGCGCGGCGAGGTGGCGGGCCGGCCGCTGAACGTGGTCATGCCCGAGGGCCTGCCGGTCGAGGGCCTGCCGCAGGTCGCCTTCGCGCCGGGCAAGATCAACGTCTATGCCGACGACTGGCGCGTCGCGCCGCTGGATGAGGGGGCCGGCTGATGGAAAAGACCCAGAACAACAAGGCCTGGTTTCTGGTCCTGCCGGTGCTGGTCGTGGTCGCCTTTTCGGCGGTGATCCCGCTGATGACGGTGGTGAACTATTCGGTGAACGACACGTTCGGCAACAACGCCTTCTTCTGGGCGGGGCTCGAATGGTTCGACGAGATGGTGCATTCCCGCCGCCTGCACGGGGCGCTGGGACGGCAGGCGCTGTTCTCCGCCATCATCCTGGCCATCGAGGTGCCGCTGGGCATCTTCGTGGCGCTGAACATGCCCAAGAAGGGCTTCTGGTCCAGCCTGGTGCTGGTGCTGATGGCGCTGCCCCTGCTGATCCCCTTCAATGTCGTGGGCACGATCTGGCAGATCTTCGGCCGCACCGACATCGGCCTGCTGGGGCGGGGGCTCAAGGCGCTGGGGCTGGACTACAACTACACGAATGATCCGATCGACGCCTGGATCACCGTGATCGTCATGGATGTCTGGCACTGGACCAGCCTGGTCGCGCTGCTCTGCTATGCCGGTCTGCAATCCATCCCGCAGGCCTATTACCAGGCCGCCCGGATCGACCAGGCCAGCCGCTGGGCGGTGTTTCGCTACATCGAGCTGCCCAAGATGAAGGGCGTGCTGCTGATCGCCGTGCTGCTGCGCTTCATGGACAGCTTCATGATCTATACCGAGCCCTTCGTCGTCACCGGCGGCGGGCCCGGCAACTCGACCACCTTCCTGTCCATCGACCTGGTGAAGATGGCGGTGGGGCAGTTCGACCTCGGTCCCGCCGCCGCCTTCTCGATCATGTATTTCCTGGTGATCCTGCTGGTCAGCTGGGTGTTCTACACCGTCATGACCAATATCGACCGCCGCCAGGACGACATCCCGGAGGGCATGTGATGCGCGTGAAGCCCTCGGCCCTGGTGATGCTGATCTACCTGCTGTTCCTGCTGGTGCCGATCTACTGGCTGGTCAACATGAGCCTCAAGACCAATGCCGAGATCACCGGCACCTTCAGCCTTTATCCGCACAACCTGACCCTGCGGAACTATCGGGTGATCCTGACCGATCCCAGCTGGTACATGGGCTATGTGAACTCGATCATCTACGTGGTGATGAACACGGTGATTTCCGTCGCCGTGGCGCTGCCCGCCGCCTATGCCTTCAGCCGCTACAGCTTCATGGGCGACAAGCACCTGTTCTTCTGGCTCTTGACCAACCGCATGTCGCCGCCGGCGGTCTTTGCGCTGCCCTTCTTCCAGCTTTATTCCTCGGTCGGGCTTTTCGACACGCATATCGCGGTGGCGCTGGCGCATTGCCTGTTCAACGTGCCGCTGGCGGTCTGGATCCTGGAAGGCTTCATGCGCGGCGTCCCGAAGGAGATCGACGAGACCGCCTATATCGACGGCTACAGCTTCCCGCGCTTCTTCGTCAGGATCTTCATGCCGCTGATCGCCAGCGGGATCGGGGTCGCGGCCTTCTTCTGCTTCATGTTCAGCTGGGTCGAGCTGCTCTTGTCGCGCACGCTGACCTCGGTGAATGCCAAGCCCATCGCGGCGACGATGACGCGCACGGTTTCCGCAAGCGGCATGGATTGGGGCGTGCTGGCGGCGGCGGGGGGGCTGACCATCATTCCCGGCGCCTTGGTCATCTGGTTCGTGCGCAACTACATCGCCAAGGGCTTTGCCCTGGGGAGGGTCTGATGTCCGACGCCGCCATCCCGACGCACAAGCGCATCGCCTGGCCGGCGATCTATGCCGGGGCCGCCCTGCTGATGGGCGCGATCCTGGGCCTGCTGGTCTTGGCCACGCCGGTCAGGGACGGGGCCAGGGACTGGACCGGCCCGATGGTTCCCGGCGGCTGGATGGCCTGGACCTTTCCGGTGGCGCTGTTCTTCTGGGTGATCGCCAGCCTGCTGGTCTTGTTCACCATCCTGGCCATCCGCTTTCCGGAAACCCCGCGCCGCGGCATCCTGCGCATCGAGACGACGCGCGGCGACCGGTTGTTCATCTCGCTTCTCGGCTCGGCCTTCATCTGCCTGGGCTGGCTGTTCTTCGCAGGCCCGCCGCTGTGGTGGGGGCTCGCGCTCTGCCTCGTTTATGCCGCGGCGGTGTTCCGCTGGGTCTGACGGGGATCGGGAAACGGTGTCTCATCAGGGAGGAAAACATGAGACCGATGCAAAGGACCACGGCCATGGCGCTTGCGCTGATGGTCATGGGCGCGCCCGCCTGGGCGGACATGGAGGCGGCCAAGAGGTTCCTTGACGCCGAGATCGGCGATCTGTCCTCGCTTTCGCGCGAGGACCAGGAAAAGGAGATGCAATGGTTCATCGACGCCGCGCAGCCGCTGGCGGGGATGGAGATCAAGGTGGTCTCGGAAACCATCACCACGCATGAATACGAGGCCAAGGTGCTGGCGCCGGCCTTCACCGCCATCACCGGCATCCGGGTCACCCACGACCTGATCGGCGAGGGCGACGTGGTCGAGAAGCTGCAGACCCAGATGCAGACCGGCGAGAACATCTATGACGCCTATGTCAACGACAGCGACCTGATCGGCACGCATTGGCGTTATCAGCAGGCGCGCAGCCTGACCAGGTGGATGGAGGAGGAGGGCAAGGATTTCACCAGCCCGACGCTGGACCTTGACGATTTCATCGGGCTGGAGTTCACCACCGCCCCGGACGGCGAGCTCTACCAGCTGCCCGACCAGCAATTCGCCAACCTCTACTGGTTCCGCTACGACTGGTTCAACGACCCGAAGACCCAGGAGGATTTCAAGGCGAAATACGGCTACGACCTGGGCGTGCCGGTCAACTGGTCGGCCTATGAGGACATCGCCGAGTTCTTCACCGGCCGCGACATGTCCTATGTCGAGGGCGGCCCGACCAGGGCCTGGGGCAACATGGATTACGGCAAGAAGGATCCCAGCCTCGGCTGGCGCTATACCGATGCCTGGATGTCCATGGCCGGCATGGGCGACAAGGGCGAGCCGAACGGGCTGCCGGTCGACGAATGGGGCATCCGCGTCGACGAGAACTCGCGCCCCGTCGGTTCCTGCGTGGCGCGGGGCGGGGCGACCAACGACGCGGCGGCGGTCTATGCCGTGACCAAGGCCATCGACTGGCTCAAGAAATACACTCCGCCCGAGGCCATGGGCATGACCTTCGGCGAGGCGGGGCCGGTCCCGGCGCGCGGCGATATCGCCCAGCAGATGTTCTGGTACACCGCCTTCACCGCCGATATGGTCAAGCCCGGCACGCCGGTGATGAACGAGGACGGCACGCCGAAATGGCGCATGGCGCCCAGCCCGCACGGCGCCTATTGGTCCGAGGGCACCAAGATCGGCTATCAGGACGTGGGCTCCTGGACGCTGATGAAATCGACGCCGGTGGATCGCGCGCAGGCCGCCTGGCTTTACGCGCAATTCGTGACCTCGAAGACCGTGGACGTGAAGAAATCCCATGTCGGGCTGACCTTCATCCGCGAATCGACGATCCAGGACCAGTCCTTTACCGAACGCGCGCCGCAGCTTGGCGGGCTGGTCGAGTTCTATCGCTCGCCCGCCCGCGTGCAATGGTCGCCGACCGGCACCAATATCCCCGATTATCCGAAGCTTGCGCAGCTCTGGTGGCAGAACATCGGCGACGCGCTTTCCGGTGCCAAGACCCCGCAAGAGGCGCTGGACGCGCTTTGCGCCGAGCAGGAGCGGGTGCTGGAGCGGCTGGAGCGCGCCGGCGTGCAGGGCGACCTGGGCCCCAAGATGAACGAGGAAAAGGATCCGCAGGAATGGCTGGCCGCCGAGGGCTCGCCCGTCGGCCCGCTGGAGAACGAAAAGCCGCAGGGCGAGACGATCTCCTATGACGAGCTGCTGAAGTCCTGGCAGTAATCGGCCTTGCGGGGCGGGGCTTCGGCCTCGCCCCTTTCCCTCGGGCCCAAGCCAGGCCGGAACCGCCGCCCTTGACCAGGGCGGCACCGACCGCCGCGGGGATGAAAAAAGCGCCGTCAGGGCCAGGCGGCGGCCCGCCCCGCCTTTGCGGCGGTCAGTGGCCGGGTGCGTCCTGATCCGCGGGCGCCGCGTCGCGGTCGAAAGCCGCGCGCCATTGCGACAGCAGCGCCGAGGGTCCGTCCCGGCGTTCGGCCTGGCGCAGCGCGATGCGCAGCGCGGCGCGGGCATGGCGGTCGCCGGGCTCGGCCAGGGCCGAGGGCGGCTCGCCCGCTTCCAGCGCCGCCCAGACCCGTGCCTTCAGAGCATGGCGTTCGGCATCGCCCCAATCGGCCAGCATGGCCTGGAAATCGGCAAAGGCGGTGGCGTCGAAATCGCGGTCCTGGCCCAGGCTGTCCATGACCGGGCTGGTCGGATGCAGCCCGGCGACCGGCACCAGCCCGGGCGGGATCGGCGTATTCGCCGAATGGGTGCGGCCGGTGCGCAAAAGCTGCGGCAGGATATGCGTATGCGGCCCGACGGGCGAGATGCCGCCGGTATCGGGCCCGCCGATCTTCTGCCAGACCTCGATGCGCCCGATGCGGGTCAGTGCCACGCGATGCGGATGGGCGGGCAGGATCGCCGCCATGGCGCGGCTTTCCGGGTCGAGGACCGAGCGGCCGCATTCCGCCCGCAGCCGTGTGACCAGCACCGGATCGTCGCTGCGGATGCAGAAATCCACCTGCGGCTGGTCCAGGCCCAGGTCGAACAGCACCGCCCCGCGATCCTGGTCGCGCAGCGCGCCCGCATCGGGGCCAAGCTCGGTCAGCACCCGGCGCCGCGCCGTGCCCAGCCGCCCCTCGGGCAGGCAGAGCGAGACGCCCTGCTGCCAGCGATGCGGGCGCGGGCTCAGCGCCTCCCAGGCGATGGGGGTCAGGTCGGCCAGGTCGTCCAGCCGCACCCCTCCGCGTTCGGTGACGATGCCGCAGCCCTCCAGCGGCTGCGGCGGCGGATCGCCCGCGACATGGTGGAACTCGGCGATGGCCCCGAAGGAGCCCATGGACCATCCCGCCCCGGTATCGGTCATCAGCGTGCCCAGCCGGTCCGCCAGCATGTCGGTCATCGGTCCTCTCCCTCAATGGTGCCGAGCGGCTGGAACAGGATGCCGCCGGGGCCCTGCGCCAGATGGGCGGTGATGCCGAAGACGCGGGCGAGGTTTTCGGCGGTCAGCACCGCCTGGGGCGGGCCGTCGGCGGCGATCCGGCCCTGGTGCAGCATGACGAGCCGCGTGCAATGCCGCGCCGCCAGCCCTAGGTCGTGCAGCGAGGCCAGCACCGCATGACCCCGGTCGGCCAGCCGGGAAAACAGCCGCATCGCGTCGATCTGCGCGGCCGGGTCGAGGCCCGCGATGGGCTCGTCGGCGATCAGCAGCGGGGTTTCCTGGGCGAGCGCGCGGGCGATCAGGGTGCGGGCCTGCTCGCCCCCCGACAATTCGGTGGCGCGGCGGTGGCGCAAGGGGCTCAGGTGCAGCGCCGCGATGGCGCGCTCGATCGCGGCGCGGTCTTCTGCGCTGGCGGAATGCGGATGCGCGATGCGGCCAAGCGCCACCAGCGCCTCGACCGGCATCGGCCAGGCGATCTCGCGGCCCTGCGGCATATAGGCGGCGGCGCGGGCGCGCTCGCGCACCGAAAGCCTTGCCAGCGAGGAATGGCCCCGCGCCGGCAAGAGCCCCAGCGCCGCGCGCAGAAGCGTGGTCTTGCCGGCGCCGTTCGGACCAAGCAGGCCCACGAACTCGCCCGCGCCGATGCTGAGGTCGATGCCGTCCAGCACCGCCTGGCCGCCGCGGTCGAGCGAAAGGGCGCGAAGCTCCAGCATGGTCACAGCCCCTCGCGCCGGGTTTTCAGGATCAGGTGCAGGAAGAAGGGTGCGCCGACCAGCGCCGTGAGCACCCCGAGCTTCAGGTCGCGACCCGGTGCCAGCCAGCGCACCGCGATGTCGGCGGCCAGCACCGTGGCCGCGCCCCCCAGCGCCGCCGCCGGGACCAGCCGTGCCGGGCTGGCGCCGACGGCACGGCGCAGCACATGCGGCACCACCAGCCCGACGAAGCCCACCGTGCCGGCGACCGCCGTGGCGCCGCCGATCAGCGCCGCGATGCCCGCGACCAGCATCAGCCGCAGCCGGCCCAGGTGCACACCGCTGGAGGCCGCCGCGTCCTCGCCCAGCGTCAGGGCCTCGAGCGCGGGGCGCATGGGCCAGAGCAGGGCGAAGCCCAGCAGCATGAAGGGTGCCGCGATCCAGACATGCAGCATCGAACGGTCAGCCAGCGAGCCCATCATCCAGAACACGATCTCATTGATGGCAAAGGGATTGGGCGACAGGTTCAGCACCAGCGAGGTCGCGGCCCCCGCCAGCGCCGAGATGGCGATGCCGGCCAGGATCAGCGCCAGCGTGCCGCCGCGCGGCCCGGCAAGCATCAGCACCAGCAGCACCGACAGCGCCGCGCCCGCCAGCGCCGCCAGCGGCAGGCCCAGGGGAAAGGCGGCGGAAAGCCCGGTCTGGATCGCCAGCACCGCCCCCAGCGCGGCCGAGGCGCTGGTGCCGATCAGCCCCGGCTCGGCCAGCGGGTTGCGCAGGAAGCCTTGCAGCACCGCACCCGCCATTCCCAGCGCCGCCCCGACCATCAGCCCCAGGATGGCGCGCGGCAGGCGCAATTCGCGCATCACCAACGCCAGCAGGTCGTCGCCGCCGCGAAACAGCGCGGCCAGGCTTTCACCGGGACCGATGCCGGCCGGGCCGGTCAGCAGCGAGGCCAGGAACAGCGCCGCGACCAGCGCGGAAAGCCCGGCGAAAAGCAGGCCCTGCCGGTTCATGGCGCGTCCCGCAGGGCCAGCCGCGCGTCGCGCAGCCCCGCCACGGCACGCAGGATGAAGGGAGTGCCGCAGATCCAGTCGGGGTCCGAGATGACCTCGGCCGGCCTGCCCCGGCTCAGCGCCTTCAGCGCCGGGTGGTCCAGCATCTCCTGCGCGCGGGCATGGCCGTCGTAGCGGCGGCCCTCGATCAGCAGGTCGGGATCGGCAAGCAGCAGCGATTCCAGCGCCAGCGTCCCGCCTGCCGGCAGGCCGAGTTCATCGGCGATATTGTCGAATCCGGCCAGATCCACGATCTGCCCGGCCAGGCTGTCGCGGCCGGAACTGTAGCCGTTGGCCATGTAAAGCGCCGCGCGCGGCCGCGGCCCCGGCGGCGCATCGGCCAGCCGCGCCAGGTCGGCGTCGAAACGCGCCAGCATCGCTTGGGCCTGGGCCTCGCGCCCCAGCACCTCGCCCATACGGCGGATATTGGCGCGGATGCCGGCGATGTCGGTTTCGATCGGGAACATCTCGACCGGGATCTCCAGGCGCTTGAGCAGCCGGATGGTCTCGGGCGTGGACCATGCCCCGGCCAGCACCAGATCGGGCCGCATCAGGAAGATTTCCTCGGCCAGGCCGTGGTTGACAGGCAGCCGCGCCGCCTGATCCGCCATGGCCGAGGCGGTCGGATCCTGCGCCAGATAGGAGACCGAGACCAGCTGGCCCGGCGCCGCCAGCATCATCGCCAGCTGGTCGGTGCAGAGGTTCATCGACAGCACCCGGCGCGGCGGCTCGGCCGCGGCGGGCTGGAAAAATCCCGGCAGGATCAGGCCGGCCAGAAGGCCGGCGACAAGGCCGAGCCGCCTTACCATTTCGCCGTCAGGCCGGCGTAAAGGGTGCGGCCCTGACCGTAATAGCCCCAGGATTCGGAATAGTCCCGGTCGAACAGGTTCACCACGCGGCCTGTCAGGCGCAGGTTTTCGGTCAGGTCATAGCCGGCGGCCAGGTTGACGGTGACGTAATCGGGCAATTCGGTGGTCGGCGGGCTGTAGTTCCTGAACCATTCCGCGTCGTAACTGCTGCCGGCATAGCGCAGATCGGCTGTGACCGAACCGCGCCCCTGCGCAATATCGGCCGTCGCGCGCAGGCCAAGCAGGTGGCGGGGCTGGCGCACGACGGGCTGGTCGTCCTCTGTGCGGGCATCCGTGTAGGTATAGGTCGCGCCCAGCCGAAGCCAGTCGGTCGCTTCATATTCCAGGTCGGCCTCGAACCCCTTGCGCTTGCTGGTGCCGTCAAGGTTTTGCGACGTGTTGCCGGTCCCGATGATCATATCCTCGACCTTGCTGGTGAAAAGCGTCACTCCCAGCGCGCCCCGCCCCGCGGCAAAGTTCCAGTCGGCGCCGATTTCCTGGCTGCGGCTGGTTTCGGGCGTCAGATCGGCATTGCCGTCATAGCTGCCCGGCGCATAGCCATAAAGTTCGAACATGGTGGGATTGACGATGGCTTTGCCGGCCGCTGCGCGCAGACGCAGGTCGCGGCCGGGCACCTGCCATGCCGCGGCGATGTTCCAGGTGGTCGCATGGCGGAAATCGTCGTTGAAATCGCGCCGCATGCCGGCCTGGACGCCGATCCCGTTGTCGAACTGTCCCTGATATTCCAGAGAGGCCGATTTCGTGTCGCGCTCGTACCGGCCGCCCGATGCAAAGGAGTTCTCGTAGATCTCGCGTTTCTTCTGCACCGCCACATTCAGCTTTTGCGCGGCATCGCGGGCATTGCCGCCATCCAGCGCCCAACTGCCGGTATATTTGAAGTTCCGCAGCCGCGAGGCGTCGCTGTAATCCGGCAGGCCGCCGTTGAAATGCGCCGTGTTCTGGTTGGCGCCAGAGACGGCAAAGCGGTTGAGCAGCCTGCCGCCGAAAGCTTCGCCTTCCAGCCACAGCGAACCATAGGTTTCGTCCCGGTCGGCGGTCAGCGGTGCGTCGACGATATAGTCGTCGGGCGAATCCACGAAAGAGACGGCCCGGTCATAACCGTATTCCTGCCAGATGCGCCTAAGCGTGAAACCGACGGTCGCGCTTTCGGTCAGATCATATGAGCCGTTCAGGCCCAGCACGCGCTGCCGGTTGAACTCGGTATCCCCGCCGGGGCTGCGCGATTCGTCCTCGCCATCGGTGCGGCGCGCCACCGCGGACAGGCTGATGCTGCCGCGCCCGTCCCCCGCCTGCACAAAGGCGCTGGCGGTGCGGGTGTCCAACCCGCCGATCTCGACCGTGCCGCCATAGCCCGGCCCCTGCGCAGAGGCGCGACGGGTGGTGATCGAGATGACGCCGGATGCGGCATTGGCGCCGTAGATGGCGGATTGCGGGCCGCGCAGCACCTCGATGCGCTCGATGTCCTCGGCCAGCATGCCGCTGAAGATATAGTCGCCGTTGCCGGGGGAATTGGCCTCGACCCCGTCGATCAGCACCAGCACGTGATTGGATTCGCCGCCGCGGATGCGGATCTTGGCCACCGTTTCGCCGGTCGAGGTGACGGAAAGTCCGGGGACCGTGCGCAAAGCGTCCTGGACGGTGATGACCCGGCGGCTTTGCAGGTCTTCGCTGGTCAGCACGGTATGGGCGCGGCCATAGGCGCTTTCGGCCACCGGCGACAGGCCGGCGGACAGGACCAGGGTGTCAAGCACGACCTGGTCCTGGACCTGCTGGCCCGTGGCGGCACAGGGCAACAGGGCGGCGGGCAGTACGGCGGCGGTTGTGGCCAGCAGCGAAAGCGGGGTTCTGAACATTCCAAAGCCTTTCCAACGCGGGCGTTCGGCCCGCGATTTGCAGAAATGCCCTGTGGAAAGGCTGGCAGGCCCGACCGCAGGACGGTGATCGTCACCTCTGCGGAACGGCCGCTTTCCAGACGCGCCCCGCGCCGGAAATGGGTGATCGCCACGGCAGGTCTCCTGGCTCGCGGATCGCTGCTCGGGCCGGCCTTCCCAGGAGATCCCAGTGGCACGTTCGACCGTCGCTCACCGCTTACAGTTGCGGGGGCAGCCCCGGCCTTGCCCCGGCCGCATCGCGGCCCATGGGCGCACCGGTGTTCCCTTTTGATCCGGCGCAGATCCGCCGGAACCGTAGCGGCCCTGCATTGCCGCAGCCGGGCAAGGGCTGTCAAGCGCCAATCCGGTGCCGCCGGGCGGCCGCGACAACCTGTCCTGCCGCGGAACCGCCCGCCGGCCTGCGGCATTGGATAGCGTATCCGACGAAAGGGAGGGTCAAGCCACATGGCCATGCCGCAGCTCCTGGCCGTGCTGATCCTTTGCGCGATGATGGTGCTGTTCGTCTGGGGGCGGCTGCGCTACGACGTGGTGGCGATGATCGCGCTGCTGGCCTCGCTGGTGGCGGGCACGGTCAAGCCGGACGAGGCGTTCCGCGGCTTCAGCGACGATATCGTCATCATCGTCGGCAGCGCGCTGGTGGTCAGCGCCGGCATCTCGCGCTCGGGCGTGATCGAGGCGGTGATACGCCGGCTGCTCGGGCGGTTGCGGGCCCTGCGCTGGCAGCTGCTGGTGCTGGTCGGCTCGGTCACGGGCCTGTCGGCGCTGGTCAAGAACATCGGCGCGCTGGCCATGCTGATGCCCGCCGCGCTGAAGATGGCGCGGCGCTCGGGGCATTCGCCCTCGGCCTATCTGATGCCGATGGCCTTCGGCTCGCTCCTGGGTGGGCTGATCACGCTGGTCGGCACCTCGCCCAACATCATCGTCTCGCGGGTGCGCGAGCAGATGACGGGCCAGCCCTTCACCATGTTCGACTATGCGCCGGTCGGCCTCGGGTTGTCGCTGGTGGGGCTGGTCTTTCTGCTTTTCGCCCATCGGCTGCTGCCGCGCGACCGCCGTGCCACGGCCTCGCTGAGCGAGGCGGTGAACATCAGCGACTATCACACCGAAGCCACCGTCCCCGAGGGCGCCGATATCGTCGGCATGACGGTGGGCGACTATCTGGGCGCCGTCGATGGCGAGGTGGCCGTCACCGGGCTGATCCGGGGCGACGTCCGTCGCGCGGTGACACTGCCCGACACGGTGATCCGCGTCGGCGACACGCTGCTTCTGCGCGGCGAGCCGAATGCGTTGGAACGCGCCGTGACCAAGCTGGGCATGGAACTGACCCGGCAGGATGCGGCCGCCGAGGAGGGCCTGCCTGCCGACCAAATCGGTGTGATCGAGGCGGTGATCGCGCCCGCCTCGCTGCTGGTGGGGCAAAGCGTGGGGCGGATCGCGCTTTTCGACCAGCATGGCGTGAACCTGATCGCCATCTCGCGCGCCGGGCATCGCATGACCCAGCGGCTCAGCCAGACGGTGCTGGCGGCGGGCGACGTGCTGCTGGTGCAGGGGCCGATCGACCGCCTGCCCGAGCGGATGCGGGTGCTGGGTCTCTTGCCCCTGGCCGAGCGCCATATCCGGCTGGGCGGGGTGCGCAAGCAATTGCTGCCGGTGCTGATCCTGACGGTCGCCATGGCGGCGACGGCGGCGGGGCTGGTGCCTGTCGCCATCGCCTTCTTCGCCGCCGCCGTGCTGATGATCCTGACCGGCACGATCAGCGCCGAGGAGGCTTACGAGGCCATCGAATGGCCGATCCTGGTCATGCTGGGCGCGCTGATCCCGGTCAGCGAGGCGCTGCAAAAGACCGGCGTGACCGAGCTTCTGGGCGCCTGGCTGTCGCAGGCGGCGATGGGCCTGCCGGTCTGGGGTGCGGTGACGCTGATCCTGGTCGCGGCCATGGCGGTCACGCCCTTTCTGAACAATGCCGCGACCGTGCTGGTCATGGCGCCGATCGCGGCGACCTTTGCCAGCGAACTCGGCTATCGGCCCGATGCCTTCCTGATGGCGGTGGCGGTGGGGGCAGGCTGCGACTTCCTGACCCCCATCGGGCATCAGTGCAACACGCTGGTCATGGGGCCGGGCGGCTATCGCTTTGGCGATTACGCCCGGCTGGGCGCGCCGCTGTCGGTGCTGGTGGTGCTGACCGGCGTGCCGCTGATCCTGATGGTCTGGCCGGTGTGACGGGCGGCTTCAGCCCGCCTCGGCCAGCGCGGCGCGGATGGCGCGGGCCAGGCGGCGGCAGCCCTCCTCCAGCCGCTCGGGCGGGTTCAGGGTAAAGTTCAGCCGCAGCGAACGGCGGTCCAGCCCCTCGGGATCGAAGGCGCTGGAGGGCGAGATGCAGACCCCCTCGGCCATCGCGTGATGCAGCAGCCGGTCGGTATCCAGCCGCGGATCGCGCGCCGTGGCCCAGACGAACATGCCGCCGACCGGCACCTGCCAGTCCAGCTCGCCCGCCAGATGCGCCTGCAGGGCGGCGCAAAGCGCGTCGCGCCGGGCGCGATAGATCGCCAGCACCTCGGGGCGGATGCGGTCGGTGATCCCCGCCTGCAACGCGCGCAGCGCCAGCATCTGCGACAGGCCGCTGGTGCACATGTCCGAGCCCTGCTTGGCGGTGGCCAGCGCCACGATCATCTCGGGGGCGGCGATCACCCAGCCGATGCGCAGCCCCGGCGCCAGTTCCTTGGAGAGCGAGCCCATGTAGACCACCGGCCCGCCATAGGGGCCGGGCCGCTCGGCCGCCGACAGTTCGAGCAGCCGGGGCAGCGGCTCGCCTTCGTAGTAAAGCGCGCCATAGGGGTCGTCCTCGATCAGCCAGGTGCCGGTGGCATGGGCGGCGGCGACCAGCGCCTGCCGCTCGGGCAGTGCCACCAGCCGGCCGCTGGGATTCGAAAAATTCGGCACCGTATAGGCGAATTGCGCCCCCGCCAGCGCGGCATGGGGGTCGAAATCGTTGCCTTCGATCCGCATGGGCCGATAGCGCGGCGCATGCGGCATCCAGGCGTCCAGCGCCCCCAGATAGGCCGGGCTTTGCGCCGCGACCGTCCCGCCCGGTTCCAGCAGCACCTTGCCCATCAGCTCCAGCGCCTGCATGCCGCCGGTGGTGATCAGCACGTTCTCGCGCGACAGCCGCAGCGCCTCGGTCGAGAAGCGGGCGGCGATCAGGTCGCGCAGCGCCGGCAGGCCGGGGATCGGGCCATAGCCCAGCGTCTCGTCCGGGTGGTTGCGGATCGCCTCGGCGGCAAGATCGGCCAGTTCCGCGACCGGCCAGACCGAGGGCTCGGGCAGGCCGCCGGCAAGGTTGACCAGGTCGGGCACCTGGCCGGCCGCCAGGAAGACCGAGGTCACGTCATTGCTGCGGGACAGCCAGGGGGCGAAAGCGGGGCGCATGGTCGGAACGGTTTGGTCGGGCATGACCCTGCTGTGACCGTTTTTTGCCAGCGGGGCAAGCGTCATGGCATTCCGCCGGCGGCTTGTGCCGGGCCCCGATGTATATCAGACAGGGGCGAACGCGCGACGGGGAAGACCATGCAGGCATTGAAACGGATCGGCATCGACACCTACATGCTGCTGCTGATCGGCATGGTGCTGCTGGGGCTGCTGTTGCCCGCCCGCGGCATGGCGGCCGAGATCCTGCGCGGTGCGACCTTCTGGGCGGTGACGCTGCTGTTCTTCCTCTACGGCGCCAAGCTCGATCCGGCCTCGGTCCGGGCGGGGCTCTTGAACCTGCGGCTTCAGGGCCTGACCTTCGGCGCCACCTATGCGCTGTTCCCGGCCCTGGGCATCCTGCTGGCCATCCTGTTCGGCCGCGTGCTGGGCCCTGAACTGACGCTGGGACTGCTGTTCCTGGCCGTGCTGCCCTCGACGGTGCAAAGCTCGATCGCCTTCACCTCGATCGCGGGTGGCAACGTGCCGGCGGCGATCTGCGCCGCCTCGCTGTCGAACCTGGTGGGTGTGGTGCTGACGCCGCTGCTGGTCACGCATCTTCTGCATCAGGAGGGCGGCGGCGCCAGCCTGGACGCCATCCAGAAGATCGCGGTGCAGATCCTGCTGCCCTTCGTCGCAGGGCAATTGCTGCGGCGCTGGATCGGCGGCTTCGTCCAGCGCCACCGGCTCATGACCATGGTGGTGGACCGGGGCTCGATCCTGCTCATCGTCTATTCCGCCTTCGGCGCCGGCACCGTCGCGGGCATCTGGTCGGCGATCCCGCTGCCCGGGCTGGTGCTGTGCTTCCTGGTCACTGCGCTGCTGCTGGCCCTGGTCATGGGGGGCATGGTGGGCGCCGGGCGGCTGTTCCGCCTGCCGCCCCAGGACCAGGCGGTGCTGTTCTTCTGCGGCTCGACCAAGAGCCTCGCCAGCGGGCTGCCCATCGCCACGGCGATCTTCCCGGCGGCGACGGTGGGCGCTACCGTGCTGCCGGTGATGATCTATCACATGACGCAGCTGCTGGTCTGCTCGGCCATCGCGCAGCGGCTGGCGCGCAACCCGCGCGCCTAGAAGTCCCAGTCCTCATCCTCGGTCGCGACCGCCTTGCCGATGACATAGCTCGACCCCGAGCCGCTGAAGAAATCGTGGTTCTCGCTGTCAGGGGACAGGGCGGCCAGGATCGCCGGGTTGACCTCGCAGGCCTGCGGCGGGAACAGCGCCTCGTAGCCCAGGTTCTGCAAGGCCTTGTTGGCGTTGTAATGCAGGAAGGCCTTGACGTCCTCGGTCAGCCCGATGCCGTCATAAAGCTCGGCGGTGTATTTCGTCTCGATATCGTAGAGATCGAAGATCTGCGAAAAGGCGAAATCCTTCAGCGCCGCGCGCTCGGCCTCGCCCAGCCGCTCCAGCCCGCGCTGGTACTTGTAGCCGATGTAATAGCCATGCACAGCCTCGTCGCGGATGATGAGGCGGATCAGGTCGGCGGTATTGGTCAGCTTGGCGCGGCTCGACCAGTACATCGGCAGGTAGAAGCCGGAATAGAACAGGAAGCTTTCCAGGAACACGCTGGCGATCTTGCGCTTCAGAGGGTCCGAGCCGGCCTGGTATTCCTCCAGCACCAGCCGCGCCTTCTGCTGCAGATGCGGGTTTTCCTCGGCCCAGCGAAAGGCCGCGTCCACCTCGGGCGTCAGGCACAGCGTCGAGAAGATCGAGGAATAGGACCGCGCATGCACCGCCTCCATGAAGGCGATGTTGGACAGCACCGCCTCCTCATGCGGGGTCAGCGCATCGGGCATCATCGCCGGTGCGCCCAGGGTGTTCTGGATCGTGTCCAGAAGCGTCAGCCCGGTAAAGACGCGGATGGTCAATTCGCGCTCCTCGGGGCGCAGCGTGGCCCAGCTCTGCACGTCATTGGACAGCGGCACCTTCTCGGGCAGCCAGAAGTTCACCGTCAGCCGGTTCCAGACCTCCAGATCCTTCTCGTCCTCCAGCCGGTTCCAGTTGATCGCCCGCAGGGGCGTCCGCTGCGCATGGTCCTTCATCCGAAGAGCCTTTCTTTCTTGTCCAAATATCCTCGGGGGTGCGGGGGCAGACAGCCCCCGCCTCAAAGCGTGCAGGAGACGCAGCCCTGCACCTCGGTGCCTTCCAGCGCGGTCTGGCGCAGCCGGATGTAATAGATCGTCTTGATGCCTTTCTTCCAGGCATGGATCTGGGCGCGGTTGATGTCGCGCGTGGTGGCCTCGGCCGGGAAGAACAGCGTCAGCGACAGGCCCTGGTCGACATGCTCGGTCGCCGCCGCATAGGTGTCGATGATCGCCTCGGGGCCGATCTCGTAGGCGTCGCGGTAATAGTCCAGGTTGTCGTTGTCCATGAAGGGCGCGGGGTAATAGACCCGGCCGATCTTGCCTTCCTTGCGGATCTCGATCCTGGCGACGATGGGGTGGATCGAGCTGGTCGAGTTGTTGATGTAGCTGATCGAGCCCGTCGGCGGCACCGCCTGCAGGTTACGGTTGTAAAGCCCGTGCCGCATCACCGATTCCCGCAGCATGGCCCAATCCTCGCGGGTGGGCAGGCTGATGCCCGCGAAGACCCGCGCAACCTCGGGCAGCGAGGGCAGCCAGTCGCGCGTGACGTATTTGTCGAAGAACGAGCCGTCGGCATATTTCGACGTCTCGAAATCCTTGAAGGTCCGGCCCTTTTCCTGCGCAAGCCCGTTCGAGGCGCGGATGGCGTGATAGGCGACGGCGGCGAAATAGACGCTGGTGAACTCGATCCCCTCGGGGCTGCCGTAATGGATGCGCTCGCGCGCCAGGAAGCCGTGCAGGTTCATCTGGCCCAGGCCCACGGCATGCGCCTCGTCATTGCCGCGCCGGATCGAGGGCACGGCCTCGATCGCCGACATTTCCGACACCGCGGTCAGCGCCCGGATCGCCATCTCGACGGTCGCGCCGAAATCCGGCCCGTCCATGGTCGCGGCGATGTTCAGCGAGCCGAGATTGCATGAAATATCAGTGCCTAAATGGGAATAGCTCAGATCTTCGTTGAACGTGCTCGCCTCGTTCACCTGCAGGATCTCGCTGCACAGGTTCGACATGCTGATGCGGCCGGCGACCGGGTTGGCGCGGTTCACCGTGTCCTCGAACATGATATAGGGATAGCCGCTCTCGAACTGGATCTCGGCCAGGGTCTGGAAGAAGGCGCGGGCATTGATCTTCTTCTTCCTGATGCGCTTGTCGTCGACCATCTCGGCATATTTCTCGGTCACGGAAATCTCCGAGAAGGGCAGGCCGTAGACCCGCTCCACGTCATGGGGCGAGAACAGATACATGTCCTCGTTGCGCTTGGCGAGCTCGAAGGTCACGTCGGGGATGACCACGCCGAGCGACAGCGTCTTGATGCGGATCTTCTCGTCGGCATTCTCGCGCTTGGTGTCGAGGAAGCGCAGGATGTCGGGGTGATGCGCGTTCAGGTAGACCGCCCCCGCGCCCTGCCGCGCGCCCAGCTGGTTGGCATAGGAAAAGCTGTCCTCCAGCAGTTTCATTACCGGGATGACGCCCGAGGACTGGTTCTCGATCCCCTTGATCGGCGCGCCGGCCTCGCGCAGGTTGGTCAGCATCAGGGCGACGCCGCCGCCGCGCTTGGAAAGCTGCAGCGCCGAATTGATGCCGCGGCCGATGCTCTCCATGTTGTCCTCCAGCCGCAAGAGGAAGCACGAGATCAGCTCGCCCCGCGACTTCTTGCCGGCGTTCAGGAAGGTCGGCGTCGCCGGCTGGAAGCGGCCCGACAGGATTTCCTCCATGAAGCGCATGGCGAGATCCTGGTCGCCGCGCGCCAAGGCCAGCGCGACCATGACCACCCGGTCCTCGTAGCGTTCCAGATAGCGCCGCCCGTCGCGGGTCTTCAGCGTGTAGCTGGTATAATACTTGAAGGCGCCCAGGAAGGTCGGAAAGCGGAACTTCCGCGCATAGGCCGCGTCCCAGATCCGGTGCAGGAACTCGCGCGGATACTGCTCCAAGACTTCGGCCTCGTAATAGCCCTCGTCCACCAGATAGCCCAGCTTCTCGTCCAGCGAGTGGAAGAAGACGGTGTTCTGGTTGACATGCTGCAGGAAATACTGCCGCGCGGCCTTGCGATCCGCGTCGAAGCGGATGCGGCCCTCGCCGTCGTAAAGGTTCAGCATCGCGTTCAGCGCGTGATAGTCCAGCTCGGCCTTTACGCCATCGTCAAGCATTCCGTCCCCCAGAATTTCTCAAGCCCCGCCCGGACGCGGGAAAGATCATTGTCGTCGCCCGCCAGCTCGAAGCGGTAAAGCACGGGCACGTTGCATTTTGCGGCGATCACCCTGGCCGACAGGGCGAAGGCGGTGCCGAAATTGCGGTTGCCGCTGCCGATCACGCCGCGCAGCAGGCCGCGGCGGGCGGGATCGTTCAGAAAACGGATCACCTGTTTCGGCACCGCGCCGCGTCCCTCGCCATCGGCATAGGTCGGGCAGATCAGCACATAGGGCGCCGCGGGCTGCGGCAGCGCGTCGCGCGGCGAGACCGGAATGCGCCCGGCCGCCAGCCCCAGCCGCGCGACGAAGCGCGCGGTGTTCCCCGAGGCCGAGGAATAATAGACCAGCCCGCCCATGGCGCCGGTCAGGACAGCCGGCCGATCATGTCGGGCCGGAAGCCCGCCCAATGCGCATCGCCGGCGACGACCACCGGGGCCTGACGATAGCCCAGCGAGGCGACCAGCTCCATCGCCGCCTCGTCCTCGGTCAGGTCGACCAGCCGATAAGCCAGGCCGCGCGCGTCGAGCGCCCGCGTGGTGGCGGTGCATTGCACGCAGGCGGGCTTGGAGTAAACGGTGATGGGCATGGCCCGGCTCCTTCTGTTCTGTCGGCAAGAGGGGGCCGGGCCGATGGACATGCCACCGGACCCTGTTCCAGCCCCGCGCCCGCCGCACGGTTTCGTTCTTTCGCGCCATGGCAGGTCTTCTGACTTGCGGGTCTCGGCTCGGCCGGCCTTCCCGGAGCCTGGGCTCCAGTGGCATTCCAGCGTCGCTCGCCGCTTACAGCTGCGGGGGCAGTGCCGGCTTTTCACCGGCTTCCCTTTTCATCCCCGAGTCGGCCCCAGGGCAACCATGACCCCCGCAGTTAGCCACGGGTCACAGGCCGGGTCAATCCAGATTTAGTGGGCGATGGCACTGTTCTTGGAACATCTGGTGGGCCGCCGGGATCGCGGGCAGGGGCTGGATATGCTGCCGGCGGCGGTGATGACGGGCCATGGCGCGGGCGCAGCACCCGGCAGACTGTTGGATTATGGCAACAGGCGAGGTTGCGGAGCCGGGAAATGACGCTGCGTCGTTTGACAAGGTATGACAATTTGTCCTCTTGCGTTGATCAAGCGCAGCCGGACCGCGGTTTCACCCCGCTTTCCGCTGCGCGAACGCGCAAGCCATTGATGAGCCAGCACCTTCCTGTCGTTTCCGCCTTGAGGCGGTTGCGACTCATCTTTCGTGCCGGGATCAACCCATGAACAAAACCCATCCCAAACCGCCTGCCTCGGGGTCAGCCGCGCAATTGCTGCCGACCCTGGGCTTGCTGCCCGTGCTGGCCATCTCGGCCGGCGTGGCCGGCCCCGCCCAGGCGCAGGATACCGTTACCCTGGACACGGTGGTCATCCGCCGCCAGCAGGGCAACGAGGCCGAGACCAGCTACAAGGTCACCGAGAGCGCCTCGGACAAGGCCACCGCGCCGCTGCTCGACACGCCCAAGACCGTGACCGTCGTCACCGCGCGCCAGATCGAGGAGCGCGGCCAGACCTCGGTCGCGGACGTGCTGCGCACCACGCCGGGCGTCACCCTGGGCGCGGGCGAGGGCGGCGTGCCGCAGGGCGTGCGCCCCTATATCCGCGGCTTCGAGGCCAGCCAGGACATGCTGGTCGACGGCATGCGCAACGCCTCGCGCACGCAATACGAGGCCTTCAACCTGGAATCGATCGAGATCAGCAAGGGTCCGGGCGGCGTCTATTCCGGCGCCGGTTCGACCGGCGGCACCATCAGCCTGAACAGCAAGACCCCGCAGTCGGGCGCCTTTGACGAGGTGGCGCTGTCCTATGGCACCGGCAACTATGTCCGCGGCACGCTGGATTCGAACCGTGAATTCGGCGCGATCGGCCTGCGCCTGAACCTGATGGGGCAGCACGTCGACGATCTGGGCGGGCGCGACGGCGTCGAGTCCCGGCGCTTCGGCGTGGCGCCCAGCATCAGCTATCGCCTGACCGACGACAGCAAGATCACCGCCGGGCTGTATTACTACAAGGACGAGGATACGCCCGATTACGGCGTGCCGATGTCCAATGCGAGCACGCCGGCGGCATGGCGGCGTGGTTCGGGCACCAGCGTCGACCCGTTCCTGCCGGCCGATGTCGAGCCCGATACCTTCTACGGCCTGCACGCGCGCGATTTCCGCGATCTCGAATCCGCCTCGGGCTATGTGAAGTTCGAACATGCCTTCTCGGACAGCCTGCGGCTGACCACGGCCCTGCGCAAGGCGCGCGACACCAACACCTATGTCGTGACCTCGCCGACCTCGGGCAGCGACGGGCTGGTGTCGCGCAGTTCCAAGGCTTCGGACCGGGTGAACGAGACCGTGTCGTTCAACGCCCAGCTTTCGGGCGAGGCACGGGCCTGGGGCGTCGAGCATCGCTTCGCGGTCGGGGTGGACATCGCCAATTCCCGCGCCGCCACCCGCCGGCTGGCGGTGAACAATCCCGACCCGATGCCGACCTCGCCCTATGAGAATCCGAATCCCGGCGCGTTCTGGGGCGGCAGCATCGAGCGCGGCGGCGAGACCGGCTACAGCACCACCAAGTCGCGCGGCGTCTACGCGCTGGACACCATCACCTTCACCCCGCAATGGGAGGTGACGGTGGGGCTACGCTGGGACGATTACAGCGTCGACAGCGTCACCCATGCGACCGAGGATGATCCACGCGCGAGCAACGACAACGATTCCGATTTCCTGAACGGGATGCTGGGCGTGGTTTACAAGCCGGTGCCCAATGGCTCGATCTATGCCTCGGCCAGCACCTCCTCGAACCCGGCGGGCGAAGGCGCGGGCACCGGCGGCAGCAATGCCTCGGACGATCTGGACAGCCTCGATCCCGAGCGCAGCGTGAATTACGAGATCGGCACGAAATGGCTGGTGCTGAACGATCAGCTTGAGCTGAGCGCGGCGCTGTTCAGGACCGAAAAGGACAATGCCCGCGTCACCAACGCCCTGGGCGAGACCGAAAATATCGGCAATACCATCGCCAAGGGCATCGAGCTGGGCTTTGCCGGCCAGCTCACCGAGCGCTGGGGCATCTGGGGCGGCTATGTCTATCAGGACGTCAAGCTGAAGGACGGCGGCTGGAGTACGCCGCGCGGCGGCGGCGATCCCTATCCGAACCCCGCCACCGGCAAGCAGGTCGTGAAGATCCCGCGCAACAGTTTCTCGCTGTGGACGACCTATGACTACAGCCCGGAACTGACGCTGGGCGGCGGCGTGACCTATACCGGCAAGCGCATGGCCAGCTATTCGCAGAACGGCGATGCCGATGCCGGCCTGCCGTCAAGCTGGCGCACCGACCTGATGGCGGCCTATCGGCTGAACGAGGCCACGGCGTTGCAGCTCAACATCAACAACGTCTTCGACCGCCAGATCTATACCGACTCGCATAGCGGGCAATTCGCCAATATCGAGCCGGGGCGGAATTTCGTGCTGACGCTGAAGCACGCGTTCTGAGGATCGCGTCGCCACCGCTTCGGGGACGGCTTTCGGGCCGTTCCCTCTCGCTCGCGCTGCGGGCATTCCCAAAATCCGACAAAAACGCTTAACTTTCTGCGGCCCCGGCCCTATCCTGCGCCCGCCGCATTCCACCGCAGGAGAATCCCATGCTCGTCACCATTCCGGATCTGCTGACGCCCGAGGAGGTCGCCTATATCCGGCAGGTGCTGGAGGGTACCGACTGGGTCGACGGCCGCAGCACCGCCGGCGATCAGGCGGCCAAGGTCAAGCTGAACCTCCAGGTGCCGGTGGACAGCCCGGTGGCACGCGAACTCAGCGGCATCGTCATGCGGGCGCTGGGGCGCAGCCCGGTCTATTCCTCGGCCGCGCTGCCCCTGCACGTGCTGCCGCCGATGTTCAACCGCTATGACGAGGGCATGACCTTCGGCGCCCATGTCGACGGCTCGATCCGGGTCGTGCCCGGCAGCGGCCAGCGCATCCGCACCGATGTCTCGACCACCGTCTTCCTGACCCCGCCCGAGGATTACGACGGCGGCGAGCTGGTCGTGCACGACACCTATGGCGAGCATCGCGTCAAGCTGCCGGCGGGTCATGCCGTGGTCTATCCCGCGACCTCGCTGCATTCGGTGACGCCGGTGACGCGCGGCTCGCGCTGGGCCTCGTTCTTCTGGGCGCAGTCGATGGTCAAGGACGACTGGCGGCGGCACATGCTCTATGACCTCGACCAGTCGATCATGCGCATCCGCGCGATGCTGCCTGACGACGATCCGGCGGTCACGGGCATCACCGCGCATTATCACAACATGATCCGCCACTGGTCCGAGATTTGACCCAGGCCATTCCCCCCGACGTGGTGGCGCTGGAGGATTACCAGCGCCTGGCCGCCGCCATCCTGCCCGTCCCGGCGCGGGCCTATGTCGATGGCGCCGGCGCGGACGGGCTGACGGCACAGGCCAACCTTGCCGCCTGGCGGGGGATCAGGCTGCAATCGCGCCTGCTTTGCGACATGCGGGGGGCGCATACCGGCCTGCGGCTTTTCGGCCTGGACCTGCCGCATCCCTTCCTGCTGGCGCCGGTGGCCTTTCACGGGCTCGCCCATGCCGAGGGGGAACATGCGACCGCCCTTGGCGCCGCGGCGACCGGCAGCCTGATGGTGGTCTCGACCCAGTCCGGCCTGCCGCTGGAGGAGATCGCGGCCCGCGCGCAGGGGCCCTTGTGGTTCCAGCTCTACATGCAGCCCGACCGGGCCGACACGCTGGCGCTGGTCCGCCGGGCCGAGGCGGCGGGCTGTCGCGCGCTGGTCGTGACCGTGGATGCGCCGGTGAACGGCATCCGCAACACCGAAGCCCGCGCCGGCTTCGCCCTGCCCGAGGGGCTGCGGGCGGTCAACCTGGACGGCATGCGCCCGCCGCAGATCCGCAGCGAGCCGGGGCGGGCGGCGACCTTCCTGGGCCTGCTGGATCAGGCGCCGCGCTGGGAGGACATCGTCTGGCTGAAAGCGCAGACCCGGCTGCCGCTGCTGCTGAAAGGCATTATGTCGGCGCATGATGCCGGGCGTGCGGTCGCGGCCGGGGTGGACGGCGTGATCGTCTCGAACCACGGCGGGCGGGCGCTCGACACGCTGCCGGCGACGGCCGAGGCGCTGCCGGTGGTGGCCCGCCAGGTCGCCGGGCGCATCCCGGTGCTGTGCGACGGCGGCATCCGGCGCGGCACCGATGCGCTGAAGGCCCTGGCGATGGGCGCGGCGGCGGTGCTGGTCGGGCGGCCGCAGCTGCATGCGCTGGCGGTGGGCGGTGCGGCGGGGGTCGCGCATATGCTGACCATCCTGCGCGCCGAGCTTGAGGTCGCGATGGCGCTGACCGGGCGGCGCGACCTGGCCGGGATCGACGAAACCGTGCTTTGGCCTAGCCCCTGAAGCTGCGCCACAGGCTCAGCGCCGCGTCGGACAGGTCGCCCAGCCGGGCCAGAACATGTTCGCGCGCCAGCCCCGGCGCGTCCTCGGCCTTCTCCAGCCGGCGCAGCAGCCGCAGCACCCGGCGCTTGTGGATGCCGGTCCAAAGCTGGACCGGATCGGCGACGAGCCCGGCAAAGGTCGTCAGGACCGAGGCGAGCATGGCCAGCACCGCCCCGGTCAGCACCAGGTCCACGCTGGACAGCTCGCGCGGGAAGGCGCCGTACCACATGCGGCCGGCCCAGCTTCCCAGCGCAAAATCCTCGATCGCCTGCACCTGCGCTCGCAGATGTGCGACCGGCCCGGCCAGCGAGATCACGCCCGGCGTGGCGCGGTGGAACAGCAAGAGCCCCGAGGCCAGCACCAGGACCGAGGTGGTGATCTCGGATATCGCATTGCGGGTCTCGGCATAGTCCGAGGCGGCGCGGGCGACGCTTTGCGGCGCGGCCCCGGGCGCCAGCCCCTTTTCGGCCAGATCCTCGATGAAACGGGCCAGGTCCGCCTCGATCCGCTGCGCCACGTCGGATTTCAGGAAGATCTGCCGGCGCGACAGCCAGTCGCCCGCGCGCCGTAGCCCGATGCGGCGCAGAAGCGGCGCGGCCAGCCGCACCAGCAGGAACAGCGGCGACAGCATGACGTTCACCGGCGCGCGCAGCAGGTCGAGGCCAAGGGCGTGGCGATGCAGCGCCAGCGTGCCGCGCGGGCCATAGCGGGCGCGGACGAAGCGGCGGACCTCGGTCTCGCGCCGGGTCATCGGACGGGGGTCGGCGGGCTTTAGGGCCATGGGCGCGGTCCTTTGGCGGATCGCGCCCAATCTAGGCATGGCGGCGGGGCGGCTCAATGCCGCGGGGTCACAGCAGCGCCACCAGCCCCAGCCCCAGGGTCGAGATGAACAGCCAGGCCAGCGCCCCGAGCGCCAGCGGCCGGATGCCCTTGGCGCGCAGCTTGCGGATGTCGGTCTCCAGCCCCATCGCCGCCAGCGCCATGGTCAGCAGGAAGGCGGTCAGCGCCACCACCTCGGCATGCAGCGGCTCGGGCAGGGGCAGGGCGCTGTTCAGCAGCACCACGGCGATGAAGCCCAGCACGAACCAGGGCGTCGGCGCCGCGCCATGCGCGGCCTTGCCGCCGCGGCGCGCCAGCGTGCCCAGCACCAGGATCAGCGGCGCCAGCAGCATCACCCGGCTCAGCTTGGCCACGGTCGCGGCCTGCCCGGCCTCGGCGCCGTGCTGGAAGCCGGCGCCGACGACCTGCGCCACCTCATGCACGGTCGCGCCGACCCAGATGCCGTAATGCGCAGGCCCCATCGCCAGCATCTCGCCCAGCAGCGGCATGGCGATCATCGAGAGCGAGCCGAAGACCGTCACGCAGGCGATGGCATAGGCCACGTCCTCGTCCGTCCCGCGCGTGACCGTGTTCGTCGCGATCACCGCCGAGGCGCCGCAGACCGAGGTGCCGGCCGCGATCAGTTCCGCCAGCCGCGCCTCGACCCCCAGCGCCCGCCCGGCCCATCTGGTGAAGGCGAAGGTCGCGGCCAGCACCACCGCGATCACCGCCACCCCCGGCAGGCCCACGGCGCGCAATTGCTCCAGCGTCAGCTGGAAGCCCAGCAGCACGATGGCAAAGCGCAGCACGCGGCGCAGCGAAAAGCCGATGCCCGGCCGTGCCGCCCCGGGCGTGCCCACGAGGTTGCGCAGCGCCATGCCCAGCACCATGGCCACCACCAGCGGGCTGAGCGCCGGGATGCCCGAGAACCGATGCGCCGCCGTCGCCAGGACCGCGATGCCGAAGGTCAGTCCCAGCCCCGGCAGCGTGGCGCCCAGCCAGGCGGCGACGGCGGGGGATGTTGGCTGGTTCTGGTCGGTCGAGGACATGATCGCGCTTCCTTGCTGATGCAGCGGAACATGGTCGCGGATCGCTGTTCAATCCATCGCATTATATTTGCCATATCGTTCGATTTTGCTTATCAATGGCGCATGACGCTGGAACAGCTCCGCATCTTCCTGGCCGTGGCCGAGCGCCAGCACGTCACCCGCGCGGCCGAGGCGCTGAACCTGACGCAATCGGCGGTCAGCGCCGCCGTCTCGGCGCTGGAGGCGCGGCATGGCGTGCGCTTCTTCGATCGGGTGGGGCGGCGCATCCTGCTAACCGAGACCGGCGAGGCCTTCATGGCCGAGGCGCGCGCCGTGCTGGACCGCGCCGAGACGGCCGAGATGGTGCTGGAGGATCTGGCGCGCGAGCCGCGCGGGCGGCTGCGGGTCCATGCCAGCCAGACCGTCGCGAGCTATTGGCTGCCGCCGCGGCTGGTGGCGTTGCACGAGATGCATCCGGGCATCGAGCTGCGGCTGACGGTCAGCAACACCACCCAGGTCGCCGATGCGGTGCAGGAGGGCGGCGCCGACCTGGGGTTGGTCGAGGGCGCGGTGGCGCATGGCGATCTGCACCGGCAGGTGGTGGCGCGCGACCGGCTGGTTTTGGTCATGGCGACCGATCACCCCTGGGTCGGGCGCGAGGCGGTGCCCCCGGCCGAGCTTGCCACGCAGAGCTGGATCCTGCGCGAGCCGGGTTCGGGCACCCGGTCCGAGTTCGAGACCTGGCTGGCCGGGCAGGGGCTGTGCGTGGCCGCGCTGCCCCTGGCGCTGGAATTGCCCTCGAACGAGGCGGTGCTGAACGCGGTGGCCTCCAGCCAGTGCCTTGCGGCGCTGTCGCAGCGGGCGGTGGCGCGCCCGGCCGCCGCCGGCTGGATTCGCACCCTGCCGCTGCCGGGGGCCGAGCGGCCGTTCTCGCTGCTGACCAATCCGCGGCGTTATCGCACCCGGGCCCAGCAGGCGCTGATCGGGATCCTGACGGACGAGGGCTTTGCCGCCGGCCTTCCCTGACGCGAAATGGCCTGCGCCATCGGGAGGGAAGGCGCAGGCCGTCTTCTCGGCGGGGCTGACCGGATCCGTCGCGCTGGTCCCGGCCAGCCCCGCGAGGCGACTTCGTTTAGCCGTGCTGGGGCTGCGACATCGGCGCATCCTCGTCCAGCACGTCCAGGGTCGGCATGTCCTCGCCCTCGAGGATGCGGCGGGCGCGGTCGCGGTCGATATCCCCCACCCAGGAGGCGACGACCACGGTGGCGACGCAATTGCCCAGGTAGTTCCCCAGGGCGCGGGCGATGCCCATGAACCAGTCGACCGACAGCACCAGCACCAGCCCGATGGCGGGGATGGCCGGGATCGCGGCCAGCGTCGCGGCCAGGATCACGATGGCCGAGCCCGGCACCCCATGCGCGCCCTTGGACGTCACCAGCGCCACGCCCAGGATGGCCAGCAGGTCGGTGGTGGACAGCGGCGTGTTGGTCGCCTGGGCGATGAAGACCGCCGCCAGCGTCAGGTAGATCGAGAAGGCGTCGAGGTTGAAGGAATAGCCTGTCGGCACCACCAGCCCCACGGTCGAGTCCTTGATACCCAGGTGTTCCAGCTTGCGCATGGTCTGGGGCAGCACGGCATCGCTGCTGGCCGTGCCGGCGACGATGCCGACCTCGGTGCGCAGGTAGCGCAGCAGCTTGAAGATGTTGAAGCCCGCCAGCCGCAGCACGAAGCCCAGGACCACAAAGACGAAGACGGCGATGGTGACGTAGAACAGCCCGACCAGGTAGCCCAGCTGCGCCAGCGAGCCGATGCCGTATTGCCCGACGGTGAAGGCGATGGCGCCGAACACGCCCAGCGGCGCCAGCCGGACGATGAAATACATGATCTTGAAGGTGACGTCGCCCGTCAGCTCGATCATGTGCAACAGCGGCTTGCCGCGCTCGCCCACCAGCGACAGGGCGCAGCCGAACAGGATGGCGACCAGCAGCACCTGCAGGATGTCGCCCTGGGCGAAGCCGCTGATCATCGTGGTCGGGATCAGCTTCATCAGGAAGTCGACGGTGCCGCCGCTGGTGACTTCATGCGCGCGGTCCACATAGGCCGACAGCGCCGAGGCGTCGAGCTGGCTCACGTCGATGTTCATGCCGTGGCCCGGCCCGAACAGATAGGCGACCGCGATGCCCAGGGCCAGCGCGATGGTGGTGATGATCTCGAAATAGATGATGGCGCGCACGCCGACCTTGCCGACCTTTTTCAGGTCGCCCGCGCCGGCGATGCCATGCACGACGACGCAGAACACGATGACGGGGATCAGCATCTTGATAAGCTTGATGAACCCGTCTCCCAGCGGCTTCATCTTGGCGGCGAACTCGGGCGCGAAGAAGCCGGCGACGATCCCCAGCACCAGCGCCACGCAGACCTGTCCAAACAAGGACCTGGACCAATTCGGCATGTGTTTCCGTTCCTCCCTGTGACGGAAGGGGGGCCGCGATGCGGCGATGCGTCTCCTTGCGCATCGGCACATGGTCGCGGCCACCCCTCATTCCGAAGATTGTTGGCCAATGGCACATCCGTGTCTAATATTGATTTGCCGTTGATCAATATGGTGACGATATGAGAATGCGCCAGCTTCGCTGCTTCGTCGTTCTGGCCGAGGAGTTGAACTTCACCCGCGCCGCCCGGCGGCTGAACATGTCGCAGCCGCCGCTGAGCACGCAAATCCAGACACTTGAACGCGAAGTGGGTGCCGAACTGATCAGCCGCACCAGCCGCAAGGTGGCGCTGACGCGGGCGGGCGCGCTGTTCCTGCCCAGGGCGCGCAACATGCTGGACCAGTACGAACGCAGCCTGCACGAGATCCGCGAAATCCAGCAGGGCCAGGACGGATTGCTGGAAATCGGCGCCACCGGCTCGATCCTGCGCGGCGGCCTTGCCGAGCTTCTGGCGCATTTCGCCCGGCTGCATCCGCGAATCACCCTGCGCGTCCACGAACAGACCCCGGCCACGCAGATCACCGAGGTGCTGAGCCGGCGCACCGATGTCAGCTTCAACCGCTCGGTGCCGCGCGACGAGGAGCTGGCCCATGAATACGGCTGGCGCGAGGAGATGGTGGCGCTGGTGCGCAGCGACCACAGGCTGGCCGGGCGCACCTGCGTCTCGATCGACGATCTGCGCGAGGACCAGCATGTGGTGCTGCGCCCCGACAGTTCCGATTTCGCGGCCTATGTCATGGCCTGTATCATCGCCTCGGGCTATCGGCCGCGGGTCTCGCAGCAGGTGGTGGATGCCCAGTCGATCCCCAGCCTGATCGTGGCGGGCTTCGGGGTCAGCATCGTGCCGGCGGGCATCGCCAGGCTGACGGCGGGACCGCTGACCTTCCTGCCGATCCGGCCCAACCCGCCGGTCTCCGAGGTCTATATCGTCTATCACCACCGCGACCCGGTGCCGGCGCTGCAACTGTTCCTGGCCGAGATCCGCCGCAGCCTGGGCCATGATCCCGCCGGGCCGCGGCGCTAGAGGCTCGACCCGGCGGGCGCCGCGCGGCATCATCGCGGCAGGAGGTGCCCGATGGTCCAGATGCCGCGCATGCTGCGCAAGCTGGCGCAGATGAACCGCCTGGCCAATGCCCGGCTGCATCGCGCCTGCGCTGCCCTGCCGCCCGGCGCCTATGAGGCGCCGCGCCCGTCCTTCTTCGGCTCGATCCGCGCCACGCTGAACCATATCCTGCTGGTCGACCGCTTCTATATCGACGCGCTGGAGGGCCGGCCGCTCAATGAGGCCGCGCTGGCCGAGGCGCGGGATTGCCCTGACCTCGCGCGGCTGTCCGAATGGCAGACGCGGATGGACGACCGCCTGCTGGCGCTGGTCGCGGCGCTGACGCCGGACGCCCTGGCGGAAATCGTGGCGGTGGACCGGGGCTTGCGCGTGCAGCACGACCGCCGCGACGACCTGCTTTCGCATCTGTTCCAGCACCAGACCCATCACCGCGGGCAGGTGCATGGCCTGCTGTCGCAGGCCGGCATGGTCCCGCCGCAGCTGGACGAATTCATCGTCGGCGACGATGCGGCGGCGCGGGCCGAGGACATGGCGCGGCTCGGCTGGACCGAGGATCAGCTGATGCGGCCCTAGTTTCGCTTTGACTTGCGGGCCGCGACAGGATAGGCGGGCGGCTTGGCTCCGCATTCCGGGCCGGCGGGCCATGGGAGGGCCCGGCCGCAAAGGGGATGGTGCCTTTCACCGGATGCGCCCCCGCATCCCCTTTCTGGCGAAGACGATGAACGAACATGATATTGCCGCGCCTCTGGCCGCGGCGCTGGCGGCCAAGGGCTATGCCAGCCTGACCTCGGTGCAACAGGCCGCCCTGGCCCCCGAGGCGCGGGGCCGCGACGTGCTGGTCTCGGCGCAGACCGGATCCGGCAAGACCGTGGCCTTCGGCCTGGCCATGGCCGGCGACATCCTCGACGGCGATGCGCTGCCCGAGGCGGGCCAGCCGCTGGCGCTGGCCATCGCGCCGACGCGCGAGCTGGCCTTGCAGGTGGCGCGCGAGCTGGGCTGGCTTTACGAGCAGGCGGGCGTGCGCATCGCCACCTGCGTCGGCGGCATGGACTATCGCACCGAGCGCCGGGCGCTGGAGCGCGGGGCGCATATCGTCGTCGGCACCCCCGGCCGGCTGCGCGACCATATCGAGCGCGGCTCGCTGGACCTGAGCGGCCTGCGCGCCTGCGTGCTGGACGAGGCGGACGAGATGCTGGATCTGGGCTTTCGCGAGGATCTGGAATTCATCCTGGGCTCGGCGCCGGCCGAACGGCGCACGCTGCTCTTCTCGGCCACGGTGCCGCCGGCCATCGAGGCGCTGGCCCGCGACTTCCAGCGCGACGCGCTGCGCATCCAGGCGATGGGCGAGGCGCGCCAGCACGGCGACATCGAATATCGCGCCCTGTCGGTGACCACCCGCGACCGCGAGCACGCGATCTTCAACACCCTGCGCTATTACGAGGCCAGCCGGGCGATCATCTTCTGCAAGACCCGCGCCAATGTGAACCACCTGCTGGCGCGCATGGGCAATCGCGGCTTCAAGGTCGTGGCGCTGTCGGGCGAACTGTCCCAGCAGGAACGCAGCCATGCCCTGCAGGCGCTGCGCGACGGAAGGGCGCGGGTCTGCATCGCCACCGATGTGGCGGCGCGCGGCATCGACCTGCCGGGGTTGGAACTGGTGATCCATGCCGACCTGCCGACCAATCCCGACACGCTGCTGCACCGGTCCGGCCGCACCGGCCGGGCGGGCGCCAAGGGCACCTCGGTGCTGATCGTGCCCTCGGCGGAATACAAGCGGGCGCAGCGGCTCTTGCAGCGCGCCAAGCTGGTCGCGGACTGGGGCAAGGCGCCCTCGGCCGACGAGGTGCAGGCCCGCGACGACGCGCGCATGCTGGACCATCCGGCGTTGGCCGAGGCGCCGGGCGAGGAGGCGGGGCTGGCTGCCGCGCTGCTCGACCGCTTCGGCGCGGAACGGGTCGCCTCGGCCTTCGTGCGGCTGTGGCGCGAGGGGCGCCCGGCGCCCGAGGAACTGTCGGAAAGCGTGGGCCCTGCGCCTTCTGCGCCGCGCGAACGGGGCGAGTTCGGCCCGGCGGTCTGGTTCCTGCTCTCGGTCGGCCATTCCGGCCGGGCCGAGGCGCGCTGGCTGCTGCCCAAGATCTGCGAGGCGGGCAACATCACCCGCGACGCCATCGGCGCGATCCGGGTCAAGACCGAGCAGACCTTCGTGCAGATCGCCGCCGCCGTCGCGCCGAATTTCGGCGAGCGGATCGAACTGGAGCCCGGCCTGACCATGCGCCGGATCGAGGGCGAGCCGGTTTTCGAGCCTGCCGCCGGGCGCGACAAGCGGCCCGGTCGGCGGGAGTATTTGGAAAACGGTGAAACGGCAGGTGCGATGCCCCCCGCGCGCGAGAAGAAACCGCATCGCGGCCAGGCGTCGCGCTCTGCACGGCCCGAGGCACTGGAGCCGCGCGCCGAGGACAGGCCCAAGCCCGCCCGGCGCCCGGCCTTGCTGGATCCCGCCGACGTGAAGCCGCGCGCCGCCCGTCCTGCCCCCGCCCCCGCCCCCGCCCCCGCCCACGGCCGCGAGCCCGCGCCGGAAGCCGAGGCGCCGGAAACCCCGCGCAAGGCCCGCTGGAGCGCCGAGAAGAAGCAGGCGCACAAGGCAGCGCCGAAAACCGCCCCGCGTGCAGGGCTGAAATCGGCGGGCTTCAAGACGCATGGCGGCGCGGCGCGCGACGACCGCCCGGCGCGGGGCGACGGTGCCGAGGCGCGGCCGAAGCGTGCCGCGGGCTTCAAGTCGCACAAGGCGGCTGGCGGCTGGCAGGGCAAGGGCGGTGACAAGCCGTTCCGTGCCGGGCCGAAACCCGGCAAGCGCTAGCGCGCCGTCGCCAGTGCCAGCCCGTCCACCACGGCGGTGAAGGCCCCCGCGCGCCGCAGCTGCGCGCCGGGGCAAAGCCGCAGCGCCTCGGCGGCGACGAAGCCCATCAGGCTGGAACCGCCGACCAGAATCACGCTGCCCACCTGTCCGGGCGCGATCCCCGCCAGCCGCAGCGTCTCGGCCGCGGCTTGCGCAAGATCCCTGCGGCAATCCGACAGCGCCGCCTCCAGCGAGGCGGGCGAGATTTCCGGCGCCAGGCCCGGCTCGACGAATCCCATGGCGATGCGCGCGCCGTCGCCGGCATTGGCGGCGATCTTGCCGCGTTCGACCGCGAAGGCCAACTCATGGCCCAGTTCCTCGTCCAGGACCGCGACGAGGCGGTCCATGGCGGCGCGGTCCACCGCCATGCGGGCCATCCCGGCGGCCATGCGCCGCGTCTCGGGGACATAGAGGAAGGGGATCCTGGCCCAGGTCGCCAGGTCGACATAGATCGCATTCGGCACCGGCAAGAGCCCCGGTCCCATCGCGCGCCGCAGCTGCCCGCCATGACCCAGCGCCGGCATGGCATGGCTTAGCGAAACCTGCTGGTCGAAATCCGTGCCGCCCAGTCGGATGCCGTGATTGGCGAGGATTTGCAAGCCGTCGCCCCGGCTGCGGAAGGCCGAGAAATCCGAGGTGCCGCCGCCGATATCGACGATCAGCCCGATCTCGCCCGCGCGGCCCAGGCCGTGGCTGGCCAGCGCCGCCGCCTCGGGCTCGGGCAGGAAGGCGACCTCGCCGAAGCCGGCCGCCAGGTAGCAGCCCTGCAGGTCGGCCAGGGCCTGCGCGTCGCGGACGGGGTCGTTCGAGTGGAAATGCACCGGCCGGCCGGACAGCGCGCGGCGAAAGGGCCGCCCGGCGGCCGCCTCGGCCCGCTCGCGCAGGGTGGCGAGAAAGGCCGTGATGATTTCGGAAAGCGTGCGGCGCTTGCCGGCGATGAGCCGCGATTCGTGGAACAGCGCCGTTCCCAGCACGCTTTTCAGCGCCCGCATATAGCGGCCCTCGGCGCCTTGGATCAGCGCCTCGGCCGCCGCCGCGCCGATGCGCATGGCGCCGCCCTGGGCGGGGAAGAAAACGGCGGTCGGCAGGGTTTCGGCCCCCGGCTCGATGGCGATGCGCCGCGGCTGCCCCTGGTCCAGGATCGCGGCGGCCGAGTTCGATGTCCCGAAGTCGATGGCGAGCCGGTCGTTGCGCATCCCTGTCCGTCCCCGTGCCCCTGTCCGCAAGGCCCGCGCTGCTAGCCTTTTGCGCGGCCGGGCGCAAGCGCGTCCGGCCGCGGGATGGGCGCGTTCCGGGGGGCGGTCCGGGCTGGGGGTCAGGTGCGATGCGCCCGCCAATGGTCGATGCCGGCCTGCGCCACCGCCTGGTCCTGCGCCGGCGTGCCGGACGAGACGCCGATGCCGCCGACGGTCTGGCCGTCGTGATCGACCGGCAGTCCCCCGCCCACCACCATCAGCCGCCCGCCGATGGCCGAGGAAATGCCCCAGGCCGGGGCGCCCGGCTGGCTGGCGGCGCCGTATTCATGCGTGGCCTTGCGCGCCGCGGCGGCGGTGAAGGCCTTGTCGATGGCGATGGTGGCAGATGTCACCTTGCCGCCGTCCATGCGCGAAAAGGCCAGAAGCTGGCCGCTTTCGTCGGTGACGGCGATGCACATGGGCACGCCGATCTCGCGGGCATGGGCCTCGGCTCCGGCGATCAACAGGCGTGCATCGGCCTGGTCCAGTCGGGTGATGGTCAGCATGGGTTCCTCCTCCTTGTCGAAAATCGTTCACTCGGCCGGCGCGGCATCCGTGCGCAGCGGGCCGGGCCGGTGCAGAGCGCGCCGATAGCTGGCCGGCGACAGGCGCAGCGCCAGGGCCGAGACCGCCAGCACGGCGGCCAGATGCAGCGCCCAGCCGGGGGCGAAGCTGCCGGTCAGGTCGTGCAGCAGCGCCAGGATCCAGGGCGGGATCGCGGCCAGCAGGAAGCCTCCGCCCTGCATCAGCGCCGCCAGCGCCCCGGCCTGCGCCGGATCGGGCAGATGGTCCAGCGCCACGATCATCATCAGCGAAAAGCAGCCGCCAAGCCCGGCGCCCAGCAGAAAGGCGATGGGATAGGGTGCGGCCTCGGGGCGCAGGACCAGCATGGCAAAGCCAAGCGCCTGCATGGCCAGGCAGATCCCCAGCCAGGGCCGCCGGTCGCTGCCGTGACTGGCCAGGACCGGTGTGACCAGCGCCGAGACCGCCTGGCCCACCGCCAGCACCGCCAGCAGCCCGCCGCTGGCCCCGACCGACCAGCCCAGGTCCTGGAAGGCGGGCGCAAGCCAGGCGACGGACGAGGAATAGCCGCCGTTGATCAGCCCGAAACAGGCCATCAGCAGCCAGACCCGCGGCCGACGCAGCCAGTGCCACAGTCCCTGCCGGGCGGTCCGCGGCGCGCGTGCCTCGGGCGGCAGGGCCAGCGCCACCAGCAGCGCGGTCAGCACGGCGGGCAGCGCCAGCCAGCCAAGCGCCAGCCGCCAGCTGCCCGACCAGGCGGCGATCAGCGGCGCGGCCTGCGCGCCGAAGGCACCGCCGCCCATCATCATCGCGGCGTAAAGCCCCATGGCCAGGTTGATGCCGCGCGGGAACTCGCGCTTGATGATGGTGGGAAACACCGCCTGCACCACCGCCGCGCCCACGCCCAGCAGCATGGCCGAGCCCAGCATGTCCAGCGCCGAATGCGCCCCCAGCCGCAGGCCCGAGCCCAGGCCCAGCACCAGCAGCGCCAGCACGGCGGCGCGTTTCGCCCCCAGCCGCGCCTGGATCGTCGGGCCAAGAAAGGCGCCTGCGCCCATCAAGAGGATCGGCAGCAGCGTGAGGGCCGAGAGGCCCTGCATGGTCAGGCCGGTCTCGGCCGAGATCGGCGCTGCCAGCGGGCCGACCCCGGTCAGGAAGGGCCGCAGCGCCAGCCCGACCATGGCCACCACGGCCAGCATCAGCGGCTGACGGTTCGTCACGCCCGGTCCTGCCGTGCCTTCCAGTCGGCATAGAGATCGCCCATGCCCTGGGGGCGCAGGGGCCGGTGGCGGATGGTCATGGATTGCTGCGCCAGCGGTTTCGCCAGTTCCTCGTAAAGCGCGGCCGTGGACAGGCCGTAGGGTGCGCCGTCCTGGTTCGAATAGGCGAAATGCACCTCGGCCACGCCGGCCAGCCGCATGGCGGCCAGGCACATCGGGCAGGGCTGGCCGCTGGCATGGACCACGCAGCCCGAAAGATCGGCCGAGCCCAGCCGCTGCGCGGCGGCACGCAGCGCCATCATCTCGGCATGGGCGGTCGGGTCATGGGTGGCGACGGTCTCGTTGACGCCGGTCGCCAGCACCTCGCCGCCCCGCACCACAACCGCGCCAAAGGGACGCCCGCCGGCCTGCACGTTGCGATGCGCCAGCATCACCGCCTGTTCCAGATAGCGTGTCGCCTTGTCGGTCATCGTTCTTCCTTCACTTTGCGCCGGCTTCGGCCAACCGCGCCGCGATCGCGTCGAAACCCCTGCGGCGGGCATGGGCCAGCGGCGAGACGCCCTCGGCATCGGCCAGGTTCACATCGGCGCCGGCCGCGACCAGCAGGTCGACCACCTGCTGCTGGCGCGGGCCGCCATCGCCCAGGACGATCGCCTCCAGCAATGCGGTCCAGCCCAGCCGGTTGACATGATCGATCTCGACCCCGGCCTGGATCAGCCGGCGGACGGTCTCGACATGGCCACGCTCGGCCGCCGGTATCAGCGCCGTGCCGCCGAAGCGGTTGGTGCTGGAGAGATCGGCGCCATGGGCCAGCGTCAGCTCCAGGATCTCCAGATGCCCGCGCGCCCCGGCATAGAGATAGGGGCTGTCCCCGATGGCATCCCTGGCGTTCACGTCGGCGCCGGCCTCGATCAGCGCCCTCGCGGCCTCGACCCGGTTGGCATGGGTCGCCACCAGCAGCGGCGTGCGCCCCTTTGCGTCGCGCGGGTCCACGGCCACGCCGCGGGCCAGAAGGTCGCGGATGGCCGCGGCATCGCCATCGGTCGCGGCGGCGAACAGGGCGGTCTCTTGCATGGTCTGTGCCTGGACGGGCAAGGGGCTGGCGGCGCCCAGGGCGAAGGCGAACAGGATCGCCAGAAGCTTGTGCATGGCCTGCCTTGCTGTTGCGATTGGACCCGGCGCCGGCGGCTGATCAAGCGGCGGCCGCAGGGATCGGTTTCGCCAAGGTATCGCGGCGACGCAGCGAAAATAATCTCTGATATCCAAACACTGTTTCAATATTACATGGAATATAGCCACCGAAACCGCGGTCAAGAGGTTTGCAGCACGCCTCTGTACGGCCTTTATCGGCGAAGGCCCGCAAAGCCGGGCGACCCCTGGGCTATACGCCGGACGTGCATTATGGCTTGATAGGTCAATCTGAAATTGCCGGAGACGCGCGATGGCATCCGTCCTCATCAACCTCGTGATCTTTGCCGCGCTGATCGTCGCACTGGTCCGCCTGCAAGGCGGTCAGCTGTCGCTGTCGGTGCGGGTCTTCATCGCCCTGGTCCTGGGCACGCTGTTCGGGATCGGGCTGCAACTCGTCCATGGCACCGGCACGCCGGCGCTGCAAACCACCATCGACTGGATCAACGTGGCCGGCAACGGCTATGTGCAGCTGTTGCAGATGGTGGTGATGCCGCTGGTCTTCGCGGCGATCCTCAGCGCGGTGGCGCGGCTGCACGACGCCTCGGCGCTTGGCCGCATCTCGGTGCTGACGCTGGGCACGCTGCTTGGCACCACGACCATCGCGGCCTTGGTGGGCGTGGTCATGTCGCTGGCCTTCGGCCTGACCGCCGAAGGGCTGGCCCAGGGCGCGGCCGAGACCGCAAGGCTGACCATGCTGGAGACCAGCTACGCGCCCCGCGTCGCCGACCTGACGGTGCCGCAGCTGCTGTTGTCCTTCATCCCCAGGAACCCCTTCGCCGACCTGACCGGGGCCAACCCGACCTCGATCATCGCGGTGGTGGTCTTTGCCGCCTTCCTGGGCGTCGCCGCCATCCGCCTGCTGCGCCGCGACCCGGAAAAGGGCCGCAGCCTGCTGAACCTGATCGACATCCTGCAAGCCTGGATCAGCCAATTGGTGCGGCTGATCATGGCGCTGACCCCCTATGGCGTCATGGCGCTGATGACCAAGATGGCGGCGACCTCGAACGCGGCCGACATCCTGAACCTGGGCAAGTTCGTCGTCGCCTCCTATCTGGGCCTGGCGATCATGTTCGTCGTGCATGCCGTGCTGCTCAGCCTGACCGGCGTGAACCCGCTGACCTTCTACCGCAAGATCGTCCCGGCGCTGACCTTCGCCTTTTCCAGCCGTTCCAGCGCCGCGACCATCCCGCTCAATGTCGAGATCCAGACCCGCCGCCTCGGCGTGCCGCAGACCATCGCCTCCTTTTCGGCCTCCTTCGGGGCGACCATCGGCCAGAACGGCTGCGCCGGGCTTTATCCGGCGATGCTGGCGGTGATGGTGGCGCCGACGGTCGGCATCGACCCGCTGGACCCGGCCTGGATCATGACGCTGCTGGCCATCGTCACCCTGTCCTCGGCCGGGGTCGCGGGTGTGGGCGGGGGCGCGACCATGGCGGCGCTGATCGTGCTGCCGGCCATGGGCCTGCCGGTGACGCTTGTGGCGCTGCTGATCTCGGTCGAGCCGCTGATCGACATGGGGCGCACGGCGCTCAACGTCTCGGGCTCGATGACGGCGGGCACCGTCACCTCGCAGATCCTCGGCCAGACCGACAAGGCCGTCCTGCAAAGCCGGGACGAGCGCGGCCTGCAAAGCGCATGACAACGCCCCGGCGCCGCCCGCAGACGCGGCGCCGGCTTTCTCCGTTTCCAAAATACCCATGCGACGGCGCGCGCTGTCGCCGGTTCAGCCGAATGCGGCCCTGCAAGTTCCATTCCTGCCCGGCCAGTTCGGTTGGCGTCGCCGGGCGGGGCGTCCAGCGTGGTGGCTGGCCCGTAGGTCTCGTCCGACATCGGCAGGATGCGGGCCAGGACGAAATCCATCTCTCCAGCCGCCCGGTGCAGCGGCAATTCGCACCAGGGCAGGAAGTCGCGCGTGATACTCGCCCGGCTCGACCTGATCGGCACGGGACGGCATGCGCGCCCGGCCGGGCGAGGTGCCGGGGATCGAGGCCCCATGCTCGGCCTGCCGCTGGCGGTGCCGGCGCTCTCGGCCAGCGGGAACGGCTTCCGCCCGGCCGCGATGACGTATCGCAAGCTCGCCGCCATGGCGGTCGAGGTGAGGAAAGGACAGTTACCGATGAAGATCGCGCTTGCCGGCATCGGAAAGATCGCGCTGGACCAGCATGTTCCGGCGCTGGCCTCGAGCCCGGATTGGGAGCTGGCCGCGACGGTCAGTCGCCATGGCCGGGTCGAGGGTATCGAAGCCTTTCCGCGCATCGAGGACATGCTGGAGGCCCGTCCCGACATCGGTGCGGTCAGCCTGTGCCTGCCGCCCGTGCCCCGCTTCGAGATCGCGCAGGCGGTGCTGCGCGCCGGCCGCCACCTGATGCTGGAAAAGCCCCCCGGCGCGACCCTGGCCGAGGTGCATGTCCTGCGCGACCTGGCGCAGGCGCGGGGGGTGACGCTTTTTGCGACCTGGCATTCGCGCATGGCCCATGCGGTGGCGGCGGCCAGGGCGTGGCTGGCCGGCCGCCGCATCCGCGAGGGCCGGATCACCTGGCGCGAGGATGTGCGGCTCTGGCATCCCGGCCAAGACTGGATCTTCGAGGCCGGCGGCATGGGCGTCTTCGACCCAGGCATCAACGCGCTTTCGATCCTGACCGAGATCCTGCCCGTGCCGGTGCATGTCATCGCGGCGGAACTGGACTTCCCGGAGAACCGCCAAGCCCCCATCGCCGCACGGCTGAGCCTGTCGCATCGCATCACGGCCGATTTCGACCTCCGCCAGCAGGGCCCCGAAACCTGGGATATGGAGTTCGCCACCGATGCCGGCCGGCTGGCGCTGCGCAGGGGCGGCAACCTGCTGGAGATCGACGGCCGACCGGCGACGGGCAAGGCCAGCATCACGGGCGAATACCCGGCGCTTTACGCGCGCATGGCCGGGCTCCTGCGCAAGGGCGCCTCCGAGGTGGACCTCTCGCCCATGATCCTCGTTGCCGATGCCTTCACAAGAGGAAGCCGCCGGACCGTCGCGCCCTTCGTCTTCTAAGCTCCGGCACCGGGATGGCGACGCGGCCGGTCCCGCGACCTGGGCCGCTGCCGTTCTTTCCGTTTTCCAAATACCCCCGCCGGAGGCAGCGGCCAAGGGCCGCTTTCCGGGTCAGGCGAGTTCCAGGTCCAGGCTTTTCTCGAAGGCGGTGCGATAAAGCTGCGACAGCTCGGCCAGGGGTGCGGCGTCGCCGCCAAGGATCACCGTCTCGCCGCCGAAGCCGCCGACCGTCGCCAGCGGCACACCGGCCGCCGCGGCCGCCTCGGCCAGCTTGGCCGCGTTCTCGGCGGTGCAGGCGACCAGGTAGCGGGCCTGATCCTCGCCGAAAAGCTGCGCGATCCCGGCGCTGTCCAGCGTCACGCCCAGGCCCGCCGCCTCGGCCAGTTCGAAGGCCGCCAGCGCCAGCCCGCCGTCGGACAGGTCGGTCGCGGCCCGGACCAGCGCGCCATGGGCGCGCAGGAATTCGCCATTGCGGCGCTCGGCGGCCAGGTCCACATGCGGCGCGTCGCCCGCCTCGATGCCGAAGGCCTCGGCGGCCAGCGCCGACTGGCCCAGGTGGCCGCGCGTCTCGCCGATGACCAGCGCCAGGTCGCCCTCGGCCGGAAGGCCGGCGATCAGATCGCCCAGATCGGCGATCAGCCCGACGCCGCCGATGGTGGGGGTGGGCAGGATCCCCTTGCCGTCGGTTTCGTTGTAAAGCGAGACGTTGCCCGAGACGATGGGGAAGTCGAGCGCCGCGCAGGCCTCGCCGATGCCCTTGATGGCGCCGACGAACTGGCCCATGATCTCGGGCTTTTCCGGGTTGCCGAAGTTCAGGTTGTCGGTGGTGGCCAGCGGCAGGGCGCCGCAGGCGGTCAGGTTGCGATAGGCCTCGGCCACCGCCTGCTTGCCGCCCTCATAGGGGTTCGCCCGGACATAGCGCGGCGTCACGTCGCTGGTGAAGGCCAGCGCCTTCTTCGTGCCATGCACGCGTACCACGCCGGCGCCCAGGCCGGGGCGGCGGATGGTGTCGGCGCCGACCTGGGTGTCGTATTGCTCCCACACCCAGCCCTTGTGGGCATAGTTCGGGCTGCCGATCAGCACCTTCAGCGCCGCGATCGGAGCGATGGCGGGCAGGGCAGGCATCTCGGCCGCGACGGGCGTTTCCACCCAGGGACGGTCATATTCCGGCGCGCTGGAGGAGAGTTTCGACAGCGGCAGGTCCGCCTTGACCTCGTTGCCGTGCATGATCAGGAAACGGTCCTCGGCGATGGTCTCGCCGACGATGGCGAAATCCAGATCCCATTTCTCGAAGATCGCCCGCGCCTCGGCCTCCTTCTCGGGCTTCAGCACCATGAGCATGCGTTCCTGCGACTCCGACAGCATCATCTCATAGGCGGTCATGTTGGTTTCGCGCTGCGGCACGGCATCGAGCACCAGCTTGATCCCGAGCCCGCCCTTGTCGCCCATCTCGACCGCCGAGCAGGTCAGGCCCGCCGCGCCCATGTCCTGAATGGAAATGACGCTGTCGGTCTGCATCAGCTCCAGGCAGGCTTCCAGCAGGCATTTCTCGGTAAAGGGGTCGCCGACCTGCACGGTCGGGCGCTTTTCCTCGATGGTGTCGTCGAACTCGGCCGAGGCCATGGTGGCGCCGCCGACGCCGTCGCGGCCGGTCTTGGCGCCAAGGTAGACCACCGGCATGCCGACGCCCGAGGCGGCGGAATAGAAGATCTTGTCGCTGTCCGCGAGGCCCGCGGCAAAGGCATTCACCAGGCAGTTGCCGTCATAGCTGCGGTGGAAGCGCAGCTCGCCGCCGACGTTCGGCACGCCGAAGGCATTGCCATAGGCGCCGATCCCCTCGACCACGCCCTTGACCAGATGCGCGGTCTTGGGATGCTCGGGCCGGCCGAAGGACAGCGCGTCCATGGCGGCGATGGGGCGGGCGCCCATGGTGAAGACGTCGCGCAGGATGCCGCCGACGCCGGTCGCGGCGCCCTGATGCGGCTCGATATAGCTGGGATGGTTGTGGCTCTCCATCTTGAAGACCACGGCCTGGCCGTCGCCGATATCCACGACGCCGGCGTTTTCGCCCGGACCGCAGATCACCTGCGGGCCGTTGGTCGGCAGGGTGCGCAGCCATTTCTTGGACGACTTGTAGGAGCAATGCTCGTTCCACATCGCCGAGAAGATGCCCAACTCGGTGAAGGTGGGTTCGCGCCCGATGATCTCGAGGATGCGCTGGTATTCGTCGGGCTTGAGCCCGTGCGCGGCGATCAGTTCCTCGGTGATCTGCGGTTCGTTCATGTCCTGGCGCCTTTCCCCCGGTTTTGCGGCCTTTTAAGCGGCGGCGAAGGGTTAGGAAAGGCCCCCGCGCGCAGGGCCGGGAAAAACCGCGATGCCTGGGGCAAAAAAGTGGCGGCGCAAAAAAAAGCCGGGCATGAAGCCCGGCTCAAGTCCAACAGGGAGGTTGAAGGTGATGAGAGTTTCCTCAAACCATCGCCTTCGAGATCGGAAATATGTGCAGTCGGCGAGCGGTTCAAGGATCAATTCCGCATTGCAGCACATGCCCGATATGCATTCTGCGAATGCCTCGGGCAAAGCCGCGCGGCATCTGCCCGTTCGGCGCTCATCCCGCGGACGGGTCGGTGGCCTGTTCCTCGGTTTGCTGGCGGCGCAGGGACTGGATCTCCTCCAGCACGAAATCGCGGAAGGCGGCGACGCGGCGCGAGGCGCGCAATTCCTCGGGGAAAGCCAGGAAGACCGGCACCTCGCCCGACTGGATGTCCGGCAACACACGGGTCAGGTTGGGGAAATCCGACGACAGGTAATCGGGCAGGACACCGATGCCGACATGGTTCAGCACGCCTTGCAGCACGCCGAAATAGTTGTTCACCATCAGGGTCGAGCTGATGTTGCGCGCCAGCAGCATCTGCGACAGCACCGCGCCGGAACTGACCTGCGGCGTCTGCGGGTTCTGGCAGATCAGCCGGTGCGGCCCCAGATCCTCCAGCGTCTCGGGCACGCCGGCCTTGGCCAGGTATTCCGGCGTGGCATAAAGCCTCATGCGGATGTTGAGCAGCCGGCGGCGGATCAGATCCTGCTGGTTGGGTTCCTTCATGCGGATGGCGACGTCGGCCTCGCGCATGGGCAGATCCAGCACGCGCTCTTCCAGCATCAGGTCGATCTTGAGGTCGGGGTAGCGTTCGTAAAGCTTGGCCAGCCGCGGCACCAGCCACATGGTGCCGAAGCCGGTGGTGGTCGTGACCTTGAGCTCGCCGAAGACGCTTTCCTCGCTGTCGCGGATGCGGGCGGCGGTGGTGTCGAGCTTGCGCACCATGGACGAGGTCGCCTCGAACAGCAGCTCCCCCTGCTCGGTCAGGATCAGCCCGCGGGCATGGCGGTGGAAAAGGGTGGTGCCCAGCGAGTCTTCCAGCGCGCGGATCTGGCGGCTGACGGCGGACTGGGACAGGTGCAAGACATCGCCCGCGTGGGTCAGGCTGCCCGCGTCGGCGACGGCGTGAAATATTCTTAACTTATCCCAGTCCATAACAGTGCTTTCTTGCGGCATCAGCCATGCAATCCGTGCAACCCTTATCACAGAAGGTTAGCGGAACAAGCCTGCAAAACGCCAAGAAAACCCTTTCTCCGGCAGTGTTGCTTACCCACAATGCGCAGCGGATGACCACCTGCCGAGCAGGGGCAGGCCAAGCCTGTGCAAATCCCGTCCATGGTGCCGATTCGGACCGGCGAAACGTCACGCGCTTTTGAACGCGGCCGGTCGGTCATGCGGGGGGGCGGCCGACCGGCCCGGCCGGGCGCGGGGCCTGCGCCGCGCGACCTTCTGCCGCATGGCGCCCGGCCGTCGCCGCCCTCGTGCGCCGCCGGCGGGGGCTCGACCGCGAAAACCGTGCTGGCGCGAGCCTGGGCGCGTCGCGCAGCCGTGTTCCGGTCCCGGCGGCCGGGTGACATAAATCATGGCATTCCGGCGCGGCGCATCCTAGAAAAGGCCAATCGCGAACAGGAGGCTAGTCATGGCGGTGGGCGTATTCGATTCGGGTCTGGGCGGGCTGACGGTTCTGGCCGCCATCGCCGCCCGGATGCCCGACCTGCCGCTGGTCTATCTGGGCGACAATGCCCATACCCCCTATGGCGTGCGCGATGCCGAGGACATCTTCGGCCTGACCTGCGCCGGGGTCGAGCGGCTGTGGGCCGAGGGCTGCGACCTGGTGATCCTGGCCTGCAACACCGCCTCGGCCGCCGCGCTCAAGCGCATGCAGGAGACCTGGCTGCCCGCGGACAAGCGCGTGTTGGGGGTCTTTGTGCCGATGATCGAGGCGCTGACCGAGCGCGGCTGGGGCGACAATTCGCCCCCGCGCGAGGTGGCGGTGAAGCATGTGGCGCTGTTCGCCACGCCCGCCACCGTGGCAAGCCGCGCCTTCCAACGCGAGCTGGCCTTTCGCGCCATCGGCGTCGATGTCGAGGCCCAGCCCTGCGGCGGGGTCGTCGATGCCATCGAGATGGGCGACGAGATCCTGGCCGAGGCGCTGGTGACCAGCCATGTCGAGGCGCTCAAGCGCCGCATGCCGCATCCCGAGGCGGCGATCCTGGGCTGCACGCATTACCCGCTGGTCCAGGCCGCTTTCCAGAAGGCGCTGGGGCCGGGGGTCAAGGTCTATTCCCAGCCCGACCTGGTCGCCGAAAGCCTGGAGGACTATCTTGAGCGCCATCCCGAAATGCTGGGCGCGGGCAGCCGCTCGCGCTTCCTGACCACCGGCGATCCCGAGCGGGTCTCGGGCAAGGCCACGCAATTCCTCCGCCATCCGATCAGGTTTGAAAGCGCCTGAAGAAGGAGAGCCTGAAATATGAAATCATTGAAGAAAAGGCGCCGTATCCAGATCCTTGTCGCCGCCGCCGTGGCCCTTGTGCTGGCCGTCGGGCTGATCGGCTACGGGTTTCGCGACGGCATCAACCTCTACCGCTCGCCCAGCCAGATGGCCGAGAACCCGCCCGAGGCCGGCGAGGTCTTCCGCCTGGGCGGCCTGGTCGAGGACGGCAGCCTGGTGCGCGGCGCCAGCGAGACGGTGACCTTTCGCGTGACCGACGGCGGCGCCACCGTCCCGGTGCGCTTTACCGGCGTGCTGCCCGACCTGTTCTCGGAGGGCCAGGGCATGATCGGCACCGGGCGCATGGAGGGCGAGACCTTCGTCGCCTCGGAAATCCTGGCCAAGCATGACGAGAACTACATGCCGCGCGAGGTCATGGATTCGCTGAAGGAGCAGGGCGTCTACCAAGAGCCGAACTCCTGACGCAACGCGCGCCCGGTTAACCCCTGGTTAACCGGATTTCTCCAGCCTTGGTCCGCTTCAGGATTGGGGGCTGGACATGAAGACAGTAACGCAGATCGCGGCCGAGATCGTCGCGCGTGAGGGGGGCTACGTCAACGACCCCGACGATCCGGGCGGGGCGACGAAATTCGGCGTCACGCTGGCGACCCTGCAGCGGCTGGGGATCGACAAGACCGGCGACGGGCGGGTGGACGTGGCGGACGTCAAGGCGCTGACCCGCGCCGATGCCGAGCGCATCTTCGTCGAGCACTATTTCCGCCGCCCGCGCCTGGCGGAACTGCCGGCCTCGGTGCAGGCCTCGGCCTTCGACATGTATGTCAATGCCGGCGCCAATGCGGTGAAGATCCTGCAACGGCTGGTCACGCGCATGGGCTTTGCGGCCACGGACGACGGCGTGGTGGGACCGCGCACCATCCAGGCCGCGCAGCAGGCCGATGCGGCGGCGCCGGGCTATTTCGCTGACGCCTACGGGATCGCGCGGCGGAACTATTACTATGCATTGGGCGATGCGCGCCCGGCCAGCCGCAAATATGCCCGCACCAAATCGGGGGGCAAGGGCGGCTGGATCCTGCGGGCCGAGGAGTTCATCTCGGCCAAATACCACCTGACGGCGGCCGAGCATCGGGCGAGGGTGGCGAAATGGGGCTGATGGACCGCTTCCTGGGCGCCAGCGGCGCCGTCACCACCATGGCCAATGCCGCGACCGGCGTGGCCGAGGTGTTCCGCGAGAACGCGACGCGGCGCATGGAACTGGACGAAGAGGCCTATGCCCGCGCCATCGCCCAGCTTTCCGGCGAGTTCGCCGCCCAGCCGCGCGGCTGGTTCGACGCGATGATGAACGGGCTGAACCGGCTGCCGCGGCCGATGATGACGCTGGGGACGGTGGGGCTGTTCACCTATGCCATGGCCGACCCGGAAGGATTCGGCCTGCGGATGGAGAACCTGAACCTGGTGCCCGAACCGCTCTGGTGGCTTCTTGGCGCCATCATCAGCTTCTATTTCGGCGCGCGCGAGGCGCATTACTTTCGCAGCCGGCCCGTGCTGCCCGTCGCAGCGCGTAAGGCGGCGGCCGATGCCGCGCCCGCCGTATTCCCGGCGCAGATCGCCGCATCCGGGCCCTTCGAGGACAATGCCGCCCTGCGGGACTGGGCCGCGGCCGGCGCGGCGCGCTAGCGATGCTGTGACAATCTGGCAGGTGCGGGGGGCTGGTTTGCCGCCCGCACCGCGGTTATCCTGCGGCGCAGCCATCCCGGAGGAAGCCCATGATCGCTGAACTTGGCCATTTCGCGCTGATCCTGGCCTTTGCCGTGGCGCTGTTCCAGATGGTCGTGCCGATGGTCGGCGCCAGCAAGGGCTGGAGCGGCTGGATCGATTCCGCCCGCCCAGCCGCCCTGGCGCAGTTCGGGCTGGTCGGCATTTCCTTCGCGGCGCTGACCATGGCCTTCGTGACCTCGGATTTCTCGGTCGCGCTGGTCTATCAGAACTCGCATACCGCCAAGCCGATGATCTACAAGATCAGCGGCGTCTGGGGCAACCACGAGGGCTCGATGCTGCTGTGGGTGCTGATCGTGGCGCTGTTCGGCGCCATGGCCGCGGTCTTCGACGCCAACCTGCCGCCCAAGCTGCGGGCGCGGGTGCTGGCGGTGCAGGCGTCGATCGGCGCGGCCTTCCTGGCCTTCATCCTGTTCACCTCGAACCCCTTCCTGCGCATGGCGAGCCCGCCCTTTGACGGGCGCGACCTGAACCCGCTGTTGCAGGATCCCGGCCTCGCCTTCCATCCGCCCTTCCTTTACCTCGGCTATGTCGGGCTCAGCATGGCCTTCAGCTTTGCCGTGGCCGCGCTGATCGAGGGGCGGGTCGATGCCGCCTGGGCGCGCTGGGTCCGGCCCTGGACGCTGGCGGCCTGGGTCTTCCTGACCATCGGCATCGCGCTGGGTTCCTGGTGGGCCTATTACGAGCTGGGCTGGGGTGGCTTCTGGTTCTGGGATCCGGTGGAGAACGCCAGCTTCATGCCCTGGCTGATCGCCGCCGCGCTTCTGCATTCCGCCATCGTGGTGGAAAAGCGCGAGGTGCTGAAAAGCTGGACCATCCTGCTGGCGATCATGGCCTTCGGCTTTTCGCTGATCGGCACCTTCATCGTGCGCTCGGGCGTCATCACCTCGGTCCACAGCTTTGCCAGCGATCCGCAGCGCGGCTTGTTCATCCTGGCGATCCTGGCCTTTTTCGTCGGCGGCGCCCTGCTGCTTTACACCGTCCGCGCCGCCTCGATGCAGGCGCGGGGCGCCTTCGCCCCGGTCTCGCGCGAGGGGGCGCTGGTTCTGAACAACATCCTGCTGGCGGTTTCGGCCCTGGTGGTCTTTGTCGGCACGGTCTGGCCGCTGGTGGCCGAGATGCTGTGGGACCGCCGGCTGTCGGTGGGCGCGCCCTTCTTCGAGCAGGCCTTCACGCCCTTCATGGTGGCGCTGGCGATCATCCTGCCCGTGGGCGCGATCCTGCCGTGGAAGCGCGGCCGGCTGAAGCGCGCGCTTTACCCGCTGCGCGGGGCGCTGGTCTTTGCCGGGGCGGTGATGGCGCTGGTCTTTGCCGTCTCGACCGGCCATTCGGCGCTGGCGGTGATCGGCGCAGGCCTAGGCGCCTGGCTGGTTGCGGGTGCGGCGGTGGATCTGTGGCTGCGCACCGGCAATTCCGGCCTTGCGCGCCTGCGCCGGCTGCCGCGGGCCGATTGGGGCAAGGCCGTGGCCCATGCCGGGCTGGGCGTCACCTTCATCGGCATCAGCCTGCTGATGGCCTGGCAGGTCGAGGACATCCGCGTGGCCCGCATCGGCGAGACCTTCACCGTCGCCGGCTATGACATCACCCTGGAAAGCGTCGAGGAGCGTCCGGGCCCCAACTACAATTCGATCATCGCCGCGATGACGGTCGATCGCGACGGGCGGCAGGTCGCGCTGCTGCATCCCGAGAAGCGGGTCTACCCGGTGCAATCCATGCCCACGACCGAGGCGGCGATCCAAAACGGGCTGTTCCGCGACCTTTACCTGGTCATCGGCGATCAGCAGCAGGGCGGCGGCTGGGCGGTGCGGGTCTATATCAAGCCTTTCGCCAGCTGGATCTGGCTCGGCTCGGCGCTGATGGCGCTTGGCGGCTTCATCAGCCTGTCGGACCGGCGCTATCGCGTCGCCGCCGGCGCCCGCCATGCCCGCGTCGCGCCCCAGCCGGCGGAGTAGCCCATGCGCGCCCTGATCCTGTGCCTGTCGCTGCTGCTTGCGCTGCCCGCCCTGGCCGTCCAGCCCGACGAGGTGCTGTCCGACCCGGCGCTGGAGGCGCGGGCGCGCGAGATCTCCAAGACCCTGCGCTGCCCGATCTGCCAGGGCGAGACCATCGACGAATCGAATGCCGCCATCAGCCGCGACCTGCGGCTTTACCTGCGCGAGCGCCTGGTCGCCGGCGACAGCGATGCCCAGGCGGTGCAGGCCATCGCCGACCGTTTCGGCGAATATGTCCTGTTCGAGCCGCCAGCGCGCGGGGCGAACTGGCTGCTCTACCTGGCCGGGCCGGTGATGGCGCTGCTGGCGCTGCTGGTGGGCTGGCGCTTCATCCGCTCGCGCAACCTGGCCGAGGAAGGGCCGGAAAAGCTCAGCGACGAGGAAAAGGCCCGGCTGGAGCAGATCCTGCGCGACTGACGCAGGGTCGGGGCTTTTCCGCCCCGCCGCACCCCGGCAGGATGGCCGAAACCGGGGAGAGGGGCAGGGATGAGCTTTCAGACCATCGAATTCACGCATCAGGACGGCATTGCAAGGCTGGCGCTGAACCGGCCCGACGTGGTCAACGCGCTCAACCGCGCCATGCGGGCCGAGATCGTCGCGGCGCTGACCGGCCTGCCGCCGGGCACGCGCTGCGTGGTGCTGACCGGGAACGGGCGCGGCTTCTGCTCGGGCCAGGATCTGGCCGATGCCACCGGCGGGTTCGACGTGGAGACCATCCTGCGCGAGGAATACGAGCCGATGCTGGCCGCCATCTCGGATGCGCCGGTGCCGGTGATCGCCGCGGTGAACGGCATCGCGGCGGGGGCGGGGGCCAACCTGGCGCTGGCCGCCGACGTGGTCATCGCGGCGGAAAGCGCCAGCTTCGTGCAGGCGTTCAGCCGGATCGGCCTGATCCCCGATGCGGGCGGGACATTCATCGTGCCGCGCTCGGTCGGGGTGCCGCGCGCCATGGGGATGATGCTGTTCGCCGACCGCATTCCCGCGACCCAGGCGGCGGAATGGGGACTGATCTGGGAGGCGGTGCCGGACGCGGATTTCGAAACGGCTGTGGCGGCGCGCGCGCAAACCCTGGCCCAGGGACCGACGGCGGCCTTCCTGGCGATCCGGCAGGCGTTGCGCGCCTCGGGCGGCAACGACATGGCCGGGCAGTTGCGGCTGGAGGCGCGGCTGCAAGGCGAAATGGCCCGGACCGAGGATTTCGCCGAAGGGGTCGCGGCCTTCCTGCAAAAGCGCGCGCCGCGGTTCAAGGGGCGCTGATCCGGGGCGCTGAATCGGGGGCGGAACCGACCTAGCCGATGCGCATGAAGCGCGGCACCGACAGCATGTTGTCGAAGAAGGGCACCGTCGGCGGCGGGGCCAGCGGCCCGTCGCCGGCCGTGGCCAGCAGGCTTGCGACCTCGGCCAGCACCACCTCGGTGATGAAGGGCAGGTCCAGCGCCCGCGCCTCGGTCAATGGCACCCAATGCAGATGCGAAAGCTCGTCGCAGGCGGCGCTGAAATCGTGGCGATCCCCATGCAACCGCTCGGCGTCCAGCAACAGGAAGCGCGCGTCGAAGCGCCGGGTCCGGCCGGGTGGGGTGATGGCGCGGAACAGGTAGATCAGCGCCGAAGCGTCGGGCGCCAGCCCGGCCCCGGCGTAATGATCCCAGCCCTCGGGCGCGGGGCCGGGGGGGCCGGTCAAAAGGCCGGTTTCCTCGGCCAGTTCGCGCAGGGCGGCGGCGGCCAGCGCCAGGGGCGTGACCTGCGATTCGGCGCGCGGTTCGGCGGCCAGCAGGGCCGAGGTTCGGGCCGGCAGGTCGCCGGCCAGGCGCACCTGGGCGTCGCCGGCATCCACCGCGCCGCCCGGAAAGACGTATTTCGAGGGCATGAACACCGCAGAAGCCCCCCGTTGCCCCATCAGCACCGAAGGCCCGCCCTGGGCGTTGCGGTCCAGCACGATGACGGTGGCGGCATCGCGGATCGGCTGCTCGGCGGCATCGCGGCTTGCGGGGGCGGTCCCGGCCAGACTGCTCACGACGCGGCGGCCTCGATCGCGGCGGGCTCGGCGCCGAAGCCATGCATGCGGCGCGCCCATTGGAAGCCGATCATCCCGCCCTTGATCCGGGGCAGCAGCAGCAGCGACAGCACCACCGCGCCCAGGCCGAAGCCGATCAGCATGGCCATGGCCGAGGGGCGATACATCATGTAGATCGCCAGCAAGAGCGGCGCGCCCAGATGCGAGACCAGCAGGATGGTCAGATAGGCCGGGCCGTCGTCGGCACGCTGATGGTGCAGTTCCTCGTGGCAATGCGGGCAGGTGGGGCTGACCGACAGATAGCCCCGAAACAGCCGCCCCTGCCCGCAGGAGGGGCAGCGGCCAAGCGCGCCGCGCAGCATGGCCGGCTTGACGGGACGTTCGGGCAGGGCGGTGTCGGAATAGGCATGGGGCATGGGCGCGTTCCTTTCCTGTTCCGCCTTTATCTAGGGGATGCACTCCACAATGAAAAGCGCGCCTTGAGTCCGAGGCCGCCGTGGCAAAGTGACGCAGCGACAATCAGGCTGCAAGCCCCGAGGCCGCCATGACGATACGATTCCGGCCCGAGGACTTGGCGTTGAGCAGCGCGCGGTCGGCGCTGGCCAGCAGCGCCTGGGGGTCGAGTGGCAGCAGATGCGGTGCGCCATGGCCGGTGGCCACGCCGACCGAGATGGTGACGCCCAATTCGGCATCCTGGCAGCCCTGCGGCAGGGCGACCGGCGCGGCCATTACCGCGCGGCGCAGATCCTCGGCGACGCGGCGGGCGGCGCGGGCCGGGCAATCGGGCAGCACGGCCAGGAACTCCTCGCCGCCGAAACGGGCCAGCAGCGCGCCCTCGGGCAGGGTGGCGGCCAGGCGGGCGGCGATCTCGGCCAACACGGCATCCCCGGCCGGATGGCCGTGGATGTCATTCACCTGCTTGAAGCGGTCCAGGTCCAGCAGCATGACTGCCAGGTCGCCCTGGCGCTCCTGCGCCTCTGTGGCAAGCTCGGCAAGGCGGGGCAGGGCGAAGCGGCGGTTGTGCAGCCCGGTCAGCGGATCGGTCATCGCCCAGCGCATGTTGCGCTGGGTCTCGTGCCGGCGGCGGTCGGCCTCGTGCTTGCGGGCCAGCTGGGCCGACAGGCGCATCGCCGTTTCGGGCGCGGCATCGGGGCGGGCCAGATCCCAGGGCAGCACATCGCCCGCGCCCAAGTCCAGCGCCACCGGCATCATCTCGGCCCGTTCAGGGCGCAGCGTCACCACGACCGCCGCCTCGCGCGAACGCGGGCGCGAGCGCAGTTCCGACAGCAGCCGCAGCCCGTCGCCCGGCTGCTGGATGTCGGCGGCGATCAGGTAAAGATCGGCGACCCGGCTCGATGCGGCCTCGGCCAGCGCATGCTCGGGTTCGCGGACCGCGATGGCGAAATCCACCCGGTCGCGCAGGGCGTGCCGCCAGCCCAGCGCCGTGGCGGGCCGGTCGGCGACGAAGACCGCGCGCGGACGGTTGTCCGCGGCAAAGCCGGCCGCCGCCTCGGCCATGCCGGGGGCGGGATGATCCAGCGCGCCATATTCATGCCGCATCAGCCCGCGGATGCGCGCCAGCAGCGTCAACTCGTCGCTGCCCGCGTCGATCAGCGCCGCCGCGCCCGCCCGCAGCGCGGCCACCCGATCCGCGCCGCTGGCCTGGACCAGCACCGGCAGGTCGGCGGCCCAGGGCTGGGTGCGCAGCGCGCCGCACAGCGCGGCCCCGTCCATGTCGGGCAGGCCGGCGCCGACCAGCACGATCTGCGGATGGATCAGCCGGGCGATGCGCAACGCCTCGGCCGCCGAGCTGGCGGTCGAGACCTCGTAGCAGGCCGAAGCCAATCGCACCTTCATGGTGATGCGATTCGTCGGCACGCCGTCAACGACAAGAATACGCCCCGCCATGGTTACGCCTGCTTTACACCCCGAGCCCAGAGCCGCATCTTGCGCGGGAATGGTTAACAAATCCTTTCCGGCTGCGAGGAAATTCGCGGCGGGCTTCACGAAAGCGAGAATGGCATGACACGAAACGAGGCGCGCGACATTGCCGATGCGGGCTTTGTCCATATTGCCGGGGATGCGGAACTGGTAGGGGCGCTGCTGGCGCAATCGGGCAGCGACGTGGCGGGGCTGCGCGCCATGGCGGCGCGGCCGGAATTCGCCGTCTTCGTGCTGGATTTCCTGCTGGAGCACGACCAGCGCGTGCTGGATTTCGCGCAGGCCGCGCAGATCGCGCCGCAGCGGGTGCAGCTGGCGCGCGCCGTGCTGGGCGGGGGCGACCCCTGGTAGGGGCCGCCCGCCGCCTCAGGCGACCTCGGCGAAGACCTTGTCGAGCGCCTTTTCCAGCTTCTCGAACATCTCGTCCATCTGCGCCTCGGTCAGGATGAAGGGCGGGCAGAGCACGATGGACTGGCCCAGCGGCCGGCAGATCAGCCCCAGGTCGGTGCAGGTATTGGCGATGCGCTCGCTGACCGAGAGATTGCCGTCGAAGGGGGTCTTGGTCGGCTTGTCCTTGACCGCCTCCAGCGCCCACATGAAGCCGATGCCGCGGTATTCTCCGATGTTCGGGCGGTCGGCGATGCGCTGCAGCCCCGCCTCGAAGCGGGGGGCGAGGCGGCGCACGTTCTCGGCCAGCCCCTCGTTCATCACCACGTCGATGGCCTTCAGCGCGATGGCGCAGCCGACCGGATGGCCCGAGGCGGTGAAGCCGTGCGGAAACTCCTCGATCGCCTCGACGGCGGCCTCGACCCGTTTCGCGAGGTCGGGGCCGAGGATCACCGCGCCCATGGGGAAGAAGCCCGCCGTCAGGTTCTTGGACGAGATGATGGCATCGGGCATGAAGTCATAGGTCAGGCAGCCCCAGGTGCTGCCGGTGCGCCCGAAGCCGCAGATCACCTCGTCCGAGATCATCGGAATGTCGTGCTTGCGCAAGATCGGCAGGATGGCCTGGAAATAGCCCTGGGCCGGCGGGATCACGCCCCCCGCGCCCATCACCGGCTCGGCGAAGAAGCCGGCGATGGTGTCGGCGCCCTCGCGGGTGATGGTGTCCTCCAATTCGCGGGCCAGGCGGGCGACGAATTGTTCCTCGGTCTCGCCCTCCTCGCCATAGCGCCAGTAATGCGGGCAGGTCAGGTGGATGAAGCCGGGCAGCGGCAGGCCGAAGACCGAGTTGTAGGGCTTGCCGGTCATCGAGGCGGAAACCGCGGTCACGCCGTGATAGGCGTTCCAGCGCGTCAGGATCTTGCGCTTTTGCGGCTTGCCCTCGGCGGCATGCAGGAACCACAGCATCTTGACCATGGTGTCGTTCGCCTCGGAGCCGGAATTGGTATAGAAGACCCGGCCCGATTCGAAGGGCGAGACCTCGATCAGCTTTTCCGACAGCATCACGGTCTGGTCGGACATGCGGCCGAAAAAGGCGTGATAGCCGGGAAAGCGGTCGTATTGCGCCTTGGCAGCCTCGATCAGGCCCCTGTGGTCGAAGCCGGCGACCATGTTCCACAGCCCGGAATTGGCGTCCAGATAGCGGCGGCCATGCACATCGACGATATAGGGGCCCTCGCCATGGGTCACGACGACGGTGCCTCGCTGATGGACCGAAGGCATGTCGGTGAAGCCGTAGAGCGAATAGGTCTCGGCGCGGGCTTCCCAGCTTTGCGGTTGGTTCATGACGTCAGCCTCCATCTGCTTTGGAGGCAGGCTAGCCGGGCACCGGGGACGGTTCAATGGGGGCTGCGCCAAGTGCCGGGGCGCCGCGGCGCGGCCGGGCGAATTGCCGGGGCGGACGGTGGAAATGCCGGCACGGGCTGGCCGAAATTCGTGCCGGTTGCCGGCGTTGCATGGGTATTGGGAGAACGAAGAAATGCCCTGGCATCGGCGCTTTTTGGATACGGCGGGTGCGAGTCAGCCCGTTTGCCTTGGGAAAAGACACAGGCGGATGCCGTCTTTGCCGCGCAGCGTCAGCCGCATGATCGGCACCGGGCGGTCGCGGCCGGGTTCCAGACGATAGGCGCGCAGGAGGGTGGCGAGGATCAGCGGCCCCTCGACCATGGCGAAGCCGGCGCCGGGGCAGGCGCGCGGTCCGGCCGAGAAGGGGATGAAGGCGTCGCGCTGGCGGGCCTTGCCGTTCTCGGTTTCCCAGCGCGACGGGTCGAAATGGTCGGGATTGTCCCAGAGCCGCTCGTGCCGCTGCAGGTGCCAGGGCGACAGCACCAGTTGCGCGCCCCTGGGCGCCTTGCGGTCGCGCAGGGTCTCGGGGCGGCGGCATTGCCGCACGGTCATGGCGACGGGCGGGTAGAGCCGCAGCGCCTCGCGGAAGACGGCGCGGGCCAGCGGCAGATTGCGCATGGCGGCGAAATCCGGGGCGAGGTTCTGCCGCGCCTCCCGCGCCAGCCGGTCCTGCCATTCCGGGCTTTCGGCGAGCAGGTAGAGCGTCCAGGCCAAGGCCGAGGCGCCGGTCTCGTGCCCGGCCAGGAAGAAGGTCGCGACCTCGTCGATCATCTCGGCCTCGGTGAAGCTGCGGCCGGTCTGCGGGTCGGGCGTGGTCATGATCTTGGTGGCGAGATCTTGCGGCGCGCTGCCGGCGGCGATCTCGGCGGCGCGGGCCGCGACGAGCTGGCGGATCAGACCGCGGATGCGGCGCGCCGTCTCGCGCACCCGGCGGGTGTGCAGCCGGGCCCAGCGGGGCAGGGCCATCAGCCCGCCCAGGTTCACCATCGGCTGGGCATCCTGATGGTCGCGGAAGGCCTGGAAGACCTGGGCGGCGGTCGCGTCCTCGATGGGGATCGAGAACAGGGTGCGGAAGATGACGTCGGCGGCGATGTGGCTGGTCAGCGGCTCGATGTCGATCTCGGTCCCGTCGGCCAGCGGCGCCAGGCGCGCGACGCCGGCCTGGGCCGCGTCCCACATCGCCGGGAAGGCCTCGCGCAGGCGGCCGCCCTCGAAGGCGGGATCGATGATGCGGCGCTGGTGCAGCCAGGTCTCGCCGTTCGAGATGAAACTGGAATTCCCGAGCAATGGCTGCAAACCCGCCGCCATGCGCGGCGATTTTGGGAAATCCATCGGGCGCTTTCGCAGGATCAGCTCGACCAGCACCGGGTCGTTGCAGGTGAAGCTGTGGATGAAGGGGCTGCGGAACTCGGCCATCCAGGCGCGGTAGAGCCGGTCGGACTGCGCCGACAGGATGTCGCGGCGGAAATCGCGAAGGAAGCGCCAGACCGAGGGTTTTCCCGGCCGCGCCGGTGGCTTGGGTGGGATCATGTCGCTACCCGGCGATTGACGGGCCGGGCAATGCGGCCCGGCGAATGCGCGCGCCCGGCGAAACGCCGGCCCAGCGTCAGCGGCCCGGCGGTAATGGCGAAATAGTCGTAATCGCCCGGCCGGTCGAAGGCGCAGAGATACTGGAAATGCAGCCGGAACCAGCGCCCGCGCAGTGCGCGCCGCTTTTGCGGGGAAAGCGTTTGGGTGAAGGCCGCCGACAGCACCAGCGGATGGCGGCGGCCGGGCGGCTCGACCCCCGAGACCGCGACCGGATCGCACAGGCCGAAGCAGCAGGCATCGCCCGGCGCGGTGACGTCGATCCAGTCAAGCTCGTCCCGAGCCGCCAGAAAGCGCAGGTCGGCGCGCAGCCGGTTCGCGCGCGGCAGGAACGACGCCATCGGCACGACATGGCCCAGCGACAGGTAGGAAAGCCGCGGCCCCTGCGCCGGCACCCGGCCCGAGCGGATCAGGTCGGCCAGCACCGAGATGCCCAGATAGGCGCCGGAGCTGTGGCCGACCACCAGCACCTCGTCCCAGTCGCCGGCCAGCACCTCGGCGATGCGTTCGGCGAAACGCGCCAGCCGCGCCTCGAGCGCCGGGGGATAGGCGCCGCGGTCCTGGGCGGTAAAGGCGTAGTCGTGCATCAGGTACCAGGCGAAGATCCTGCCGTCGAGGCGCCGCCACGCATGCAGCCCGGCCCAGGTCAGCGCCAGCATGACCGGCCCGCCCAGCCACCAGCCCAGGCCGGTGATCCGCCCCAGCGCCCAGCCGATGAGCGCCCCGGCCAGCGCCGAGGCCAGCAGCTGCGCCAGCAGCACGACCACCGGGTAAAGCGCCGCGATCACCGGCCCGCGGCGCAGCCGCATCAGCCGCATCAGCGCGCCCGAGCCGACATAGGCCCAGGCGGTGCGGACAAGCTGGCCATAGGTCGCGAGAATGCCTTGGCCCATCGAACCCTGCACGATGTCGGCCCAGACCAGCACCTCGAACTCGGCCTCGGCCTGCCGGCCGGCGAAATCGCCGGCGACGCCCCAGCCGAAGCCCGTGCGGTCGCGGCGCGGGCCGAAGCCCAGATGATAGCCCGAGATGCGCGCCTGTTCCGCCCCCTCGCGCCGGTAAAGCTCGCGATAGCGGCGGGGCGGGATCGGGTCATAGCCCGGGATGTAAAGGATGCGGCGGCGAAAAGGGCGGGTCATGGAAAATCAGCTGTTTGCCCGCGCAGCATACGCGATCCGCGCGCGCAGACAAGTTAGGCTAATCCCCAGCGCGCCTCGAGCCTCTCGATAGCGGCGATGCGGGCCTCGGCCGGCGGATGCGACATCAGCCAGGCCGGCGCGCCCGCCCGGCCCGCGCCCGCCAGCCGGTCGAGCTTGCGAAACAGGCTTTTCTGCGGCTCGGTGCCCAGCCCGGCCTTGACCATCAGCGCGCTGGCGAAGGCGTCGGCCTCGAATTCGTCTTGGCGCGACAGGCGGGCGGCAATGGCGCTGGCGGCGATATTGGCGATCCAGACGCCGATGCCGGGCAGGAAACGGCCCAGCACCCCTGCCAGCACCATGCGCACCACGTTCTGCCCGGCGAAATCCACCATGCGGCGCCGGGTATGGCCATGGGCGACATGGCCCAGCTCATGCGCGATGACCGATGCCAGCTCGGCCTCGGTCACTTCGCCGCGGTCCAGCCGGTCGAGGAAGCCGCGGGTCAGGAAGATGCGGCCGTCGGGCGCGGCCAGCCCGTTCACATGGCCGACCTCGTAGACATGCGCCCGCACTTCGGGCAGGTCCATGGCCCGGCCCAGCCGCTCCAGCATCGGCAGCAGCCGGGGATGGCGCAGCGGCGTGGACTTGGCGTTCAGCTCGGCCTTGAGCCGCCATGCGGAAAAGAACCACATCGCGGCGGTATAAAGCAGGATCAGCAGGATCGGCGTGAGCTTCAGCATATGCGCAATATGGGCATGGCGCGGCGCCTAGCCAAGGAGGCGCATGGCCTGGGTCAGCCCCTCCAGCGTCAGGGGCTGCATGCGGTCCTCGAAGATCTCGCGGATCATGGCGATCGAGCGGGTATGGCCCCAATGCGCGCGCGGCACCGGGTTCAGCCAGACGTGATCCGGCCAGGTCTCGCGCAGGCGCTTGAGCCAGGTCTCGCCCGATTCGGGGTTCCAGTGCTCGTTGGCGCCGCCGGGCACGGCGATCTCATAGGGCGACATCGAGGCGTCGCCGACGAAGATCAGTTTGTAGTCGCGGCCGAAGCGGTTGATGACCTCCCAGGTCGGCGTCGTCTCGGTCCAGCGGCGGCGATTGTCCTTCCACAGCGCCTCGTAGACGCAATTGTGGAAATAGAAATGCTCCAAGTGCTTGAACTCGGCGCGGGCGGCCGAGAACAGCTCGTCCACCAGCCGGGAATGGTCGTCCATGCTGCCGCCCGCGTCCAGGAACAGCAGCACCTTGACGGCATTGTGCCGCTCGGGCCGGGTCTGCACGTCGATATAGCCGTGCTCGGCGCTGGCGCGGATGGTGCCGGGCAGGTCCAGCTCCTCCAGCGCGCCGTGGCGGGCCCATTGCCGCAGCCGCTTCAGCGCCACCTTGATGTTGCGGGTGCCAAGCTCGACCGAATCGTCGAAGTCGCGGAACTCGCGCTTGTCCCAGACCTTGACGGCGCGGCGGTGGCGGCTTTCGGCTTGCCCGATCCGCACCCCTTCGGGGTTGTAGCCATAGGCGCCGAAGGGCGAGGTGCCGGCGGTGCCGATCCATTTGTTGCCGCCTTGGTGGCGGCCCTGTTGCTCGGCCAGCCGCTCGCGCAGGCGCTTCATCAGCTCCTCGAAACTGCCGGCGCCCTCGACCGCGGCGCGCTCCTCGGGCGTCAGCAGCTTCTCGGCCAGCTTTTCCAGCCAGTCGCGCGGGATCGAGACCTCGTTCACCAGCGCCTCGATGGGGATCTCGTCAAGGCCCGAGAAGGCTTCGGCGAAGGCGCGGTCGAACCGGTCGATATGCGCCTCGTTCTTGACCAGGGTGGCGCGGGCGAGGTGATAGAAGCCCTCGGGCGTCCAGTCCGACAGCCCGGCCTGCAGCCCCGCCAGCAGGTCCAGGTATTCCCGCAGGCTGGCCGGCACCCCATGGCGGCGCAGACTGTCGAGGAAGGGCCGGAACATCAGCCCATCCGGCTGAGCAATATGGTCAGGAACACCCCCAGCACGGTCAGCGCCAGGGCATGGGCGGCGGCATATTGCAGCTTGTCGGCGCGGCTGCCGCCGGCTTTCGCGGCGCGCATCCAGCCGATCGCTGCGCCAATCAGGAATGCGGCGATCACGATCATGGGGCAGGGCATAGCCCGCCCCCGCGCCCCTGTCGAGAGGCGCGCCTTTGATCGCCCCCCTTGAAGGCGTGGCGGGCGCGGGTTACTTTCGGACCAACTTGTTATCGGAGGGCGTGACCATGGCGCCCAGGCGTCCTGCGGGTGCGGACGCGTTCCCGAGAAAAACGGTCGAGCCTTTCGCCACCCGCCCGGCCGAGGACGGGCCGCTCTATGCGGCCTTGGATCTTGGCACCAACAGCTGCCGGATGCTGATTGCCCGTCCCGCGGGCAGCCAGTTCCAGGTGGTCGACAGTTTCTCGAAGCCGGTCCAGCTGGGCCACGGCCTCGAGGCATCAGGCAGGCTGTCGCGTCCCTCGATGGCGCGGACGGTGCATGCCTTGCAGGTGTGCCGGCGCAAGCTCGAGGCGCACAAGGTCACGCGCATGCGCCTGGTCGCGACCGAGGCCTGCCGGCGGGCCAGGAACAGCCGCGATTTCCTGCGCATGATCCGGCGCGAGACCGGGCTGCCGGTCGAGATCATCGACGCCGAGGAAGAGGCGCGGCTGGCGGTGATCTCCTGCGCGCCGCTGGTCAGCCAGCGCACCGAGCAATTGCTGGTCGTCGATATCGGCGGCGGCTCGACCGAGCTGGTCTGGATCGACCTCGAGGATGTCGAGCCCAAGGAGCGGTCGCGCGCGATTATGCGGCTGGGCAACGGTTTTGCCGACCCGCAGCCGGGCGGGGCGCGGGTGGTGGACTGGATCAGCGTGCCGCTGGGCGTCGCCACGCTGCGCGACCAGTTCGAGGATGTCGAGGACGATCAGGGCCGATTCGCGCTGATGTCCTGGCATTTCGAGGAGATGCTGGCGGATTTCACACCCTATTCCCTGGCCCAGACCATGCGGGAAGGATTCCAGATCATCGGCACCTCGGGCACCGTGACCACGGTGGCGGCCAGCCATCTGGGCCTGCGCCGCTATGATCGGACCAAGGTGGACGGGCTGACCATGACCACGGCCCAGATCGACCGGGTGATCCGTGATTACCTGGCGCTGGGGCCCGAGGGGCGGCGCGCCGATCCCCGCATCGGACGCGAGCGCCATGCGCTGATCATGTCGGGCGCGGCGATCCTGCAGACGCTGATGCGGGTCTGGCCGACGACGCGGCTGTCGGTCGCGGATCGCGGCCTGCGCGAGGGGTTGCTTTATGTGCAGATGGTCAGGGACGGGGTGCTGGCCCCGGACGGAATGAACGGGGTGGCTTGAAGATGGGCGAAGGCAAGAAGCCGGGATCGGAACGGAAAAGCTCGGGCCGCGGCCAGCGCGACCTGCGGGTGCGGGTAAAGTCGGCCAAGGGGCGCAAGCTGTCCAGCACGCTGTGGCTGGAGCGGCAACTGAACGACCCCTATGTCGCGCGCGCCAAGCGCGAGGGCTATCGCGGCCGCGCCGCCTACAAGATCCTGGAGCTGGACGACAAGTATCGCTTTCTGGTGCCGGGCGCGCGGGTGGTCGATCTGGGCTGCGCGCCGGGCGGCTGGTGCCAGGTGGCGGTCGCGCGCGTCAATGCGCTTGGCGACAAGCCCGGCAAGAAGGTCGGTCGGGTGCTGGGCGTGGACCTGCAAGAGGTCGATCCGATTCCGGGGGCCGAGATCCACCAGCTCGATTTCCTGTCGGATGGCGCCGACGAACAGGTCAAGGCCTGGCTGGGCGGGCGCGCCGACGTGGTGATGTCGGACATGGCCGCGGCCTCGTCGGGGCACAAGGGCACCGATCATTTGCGCATCGTGGCGCTGGTCGAGGCGGCGGCGCAGCTGGCCTTCGACGTGCTGGAGCCGGGCGGCACCTTCGTCGCCAAGGTGCTGGCCGGCGGCGCCGAGAACGAGATGCAGGCCATGCTCAAGCGCAATTTCCGCAAGGTGGCGAATGTGAAACCGCCGGCCAGCCGCTCGGATTCCTCCGAGAAATTCGTGGTGGCGCAGGGTTTCCGCGGCAGGGAGGCGGATGAGGCCGACCAGGGCTGAAGTCGCGCCCCAGGCCGGCCCCGCGCCGGACGCAAGCGCCTGGGTGCCGGCCCGGTTGCGAAGGGGCCGGGCCGCTGCCGCTTGCAAACCCCGCCCGTGCTTGCCAGAACTTCGGGCGAAACTGGCTGGGAATGATAGCATGAGTCTTTACGTGGCCCTTCAGATGGACCCGGTCGAGCATGTCTCGATCGACGGGGACAGCACCTTCCGGCTGGGGCTGGAGGCCGAGGCCCGCGGCCACCGGCTGTTCCAGTACACAGCCGACCGGCTGAGCTATTGCGAGGGGCGGGTGATGGCCCGCGGCCGGCCGATCAGCCTGCGGCGCGAACAGGGCAACCATGTCAGCTTCGGCGATTGGGCCGATGTCGATCTGTCCGGGTTCGACGTGGTCTGGCTGCGCCAGGATCCGCCCTTCGACATGGGCTATATCACCACCACGCATCTGCTGGACCGGGTGCATCCCTCGACCTATGTCGTCAACGATCCCTTCTGGGTGCGCAACAGCCCCGAGAAGCTTCTGGTGTTGGACTTCCCCGAGCTGACGCCGCCGACGCTGATCACCCGCGAGCTGGCGCAGATCCGCGCCTTCCGCGAGCGGCACGGCGATTTCATCCTCAAGCCGCTCTATGGCAATGGCGGGGTCGGCATCTTCCACATGCGGCCGGACGATCCGAACCTGTCCTCGCTGGTCGAGACCTTCCTGGCCAACAGCCGCGAGCCGATCATCGCGCAGAAATACCTGCCCGCCGTGGTCCGGGGCGACAAGCGCATCATCCTGGTCGATGGCGAGCCGGTCGGCGCGATCAACCGCGTCCCGGCCCAGGGCGAGGCGCGGTCGAATATGCATGTCGGCGGCCGCCCGGAAAAGATCGGCCTGACCGAGCGCGAATACGAGATCTGCGCCCGGATCGGCCCGGTGCTGCGCGAAAAGGGTCTGATCTTCACCGGCATCGACGTGATCGACGGCTGGCTGACCGAGATCAACGTGACCTCGCCCACCGGCATCCAGGAGCTTGAGCGTTTCGACGGCATCAACGCCGCGGCGCTGATCTGGGAGGCCATCGAGCGGCGGCTGGCCGAGCGGGGCTGACCCCCGCCCGCCTGACCGGGCATCGCGGCTGATTCGCCCCCGCCGCCGCGAAAACCGGCGCAGGGGCGAGTGGCAGGAACCCCGACGGGGTCGCGCTGCCTTCGCCAGGCCCTCAATCCGGGCGACCGAAGGGCAGGCGATAGGACAGCGCCTCGGCCAGGTGCGGCTGGCGGATCGCGGGCGAGGCGTCCAGGTCGGCGATGGTGCGGGCGCTGCGCAGGATGCGGTGATAGCCGCGCGGGGTCAGCCCCAGCCGCTCGGCTGCCAGCGCCAGCAGCGACCGGCATTCGCCGTCGAGCGGCGCGATCTCCTCCAGCAGCCGGCCCGAGGCGTCGGCGTTCACCCGCGCCGCCGGGTGATCGGCAAAGCGGGCCGTTTGCAGCGCGCGGGCGGCGGCGACACGCGCGGCCACGCTGGCCGAGCTTTCGCCGGTGGCAGGCAGGCCCAGATCCTCGATGGCGACCTGCGGCACCTCGATGCGCAGGTCGAAGCGGTCCATCATCGGCCCCGAGATGCGGCCCAGGTAATCCGCCCCGCAGCGCGGCGCCTTGGAACAGGCGCGCGCGGCATCCGCGATCTCGCCGCAGCGGCAGGGATTGGCGGCCGCGACCAGCAGGAAACGCGCCGGATAGCGGATATGGGCATTGGCGCGCGAGACGTGGATCTCGCCGGTCTCGATCGGCTCGCGCAGGGCGTCGATGACCCGGCGCTCGAACTCGGGCAGCTCGTCCAGGAACAGCACGCCGTTATGCGCAAGGCTCGCCTGTCCGGGCCGGGCATTGCGCCCGCCGCCCACCATCGCTGCCATCGAGGCGGTGTGATGCGGCTGGCGAAAAGGGGCGGTGCGCGAGATGCCGCCCTCGGCCAGCAGCCCGGCGACGGAATGGATCACCGAGGTCTCCAGCGCCTCCTGCGGGCTCAGCGGCGGCAGGATGCCGGGCAGGCGGGTGGCCAGCATCGACTTGCTGGCGCCGGGCGGGCCGATCATCAGCAGGTGGTGGCGGCCGGCGGCGGCAATCTCCAGCGCCCGGCGGGCGCGTTCCTGGCCCTTGACCTCGGCAAGGTCGGCCCCGAACACGGGTTCCGCCAACTCGCCCGGCGCGGCGCGGGGCAGGGGCGCGCGGTCGGTCAGGTGATCGACCACCTCGCGCAGGCTCTGCGGCGCCAGGACCGGCACGGTGCCGACCCAGGCCGCCTCGGCCCCGCAGGCGCGCGGCACCAGCAGCGCCCGGCCGTCCTCGGCCGCGGCCATGGCGGCGGGCAGGGCGCCCGCGACCGGGGAAAGCCGGCCGTCCAGCGCCAGTTCCCCCAGCGCCACCATCCGTTCCAGCGACTCGGCCGGGACGATCTCCAGCGCCGCCAGCACCGCAAGCGCGATGGGCAGATCGAAATGCGACCCTTCCTTGGGCAGGTCGGCGGGCGACAGGTTCACCGTCACCCGCCGCGAGGGCATGGCGATGGAGAGCGCGCCGAAGGCGGCTTTCACCCGCTCGCGCGCCTCGCTGACCGATTTGTCGGGCAGGCCGACGATGCCGAATCCCGGCAGGCCCGGCGAGACCGAGCATTGCACCTCGACCAGCCGCGCCTCGACCCCGTCGAAGGCCACGGTATAGGCAATCGCCGCCATCGGCACTCTCCCCTGCACGGCCGCAGGCTTAACCTTCAGGGCTTAAAGAATGGTTAACGGGATTGGCTTGCTTGTTCCGGGCCGCGCTTGCGCCTATGTGCAGGGCGGACGACACGGGGCACAAACGGGGTACAGGGGAAGCGACCATGCAAGGCAGCCGCATATTGCTGATCGTCGGCGGGGGTATCGCCGCGTTCAAGATACCCGAGCTGGTCCGCATGATCCGGCGCGAGGGCGGCGCGGTCGTGCCGGTGCTGACCCAGGCGGGGGCCGAGTTCGTGACGCCGCTGACCCTTTCGGCGCTGGCCGAGGCGCCCTGCCATACCGAGCTGTTCGACCTGACCCGCGAATCGGAGATGGGCCATATCCAGCTGTCGCGCGCCGCCGACCTGGTGGTGGTCGCCCCGGCCACGGCGAATCTGCTGGCGCGGATGGCGGCGGGGATGGCGGACGACCTGGCCTCGACCCTGCTCTTGGCCACCGACAAGCCGGTGCTGGCGGCGCCGGCGATGAACGTGCGCATGTGGCAGCACCCGGCGACGCAACGCAGCCTGGAGACGCTGGAAAACGACGGCATCCGTTTCATCGGCCCGGACGAGGGCGACATGGCCTGCGGCGAATACGGCCCTGGCCGCATGGCCGAGCCCGAGGCGATCCTGGAGGCGATCCGTGCGGCGCTGGGGCGCGACCGGCCGCTGCGCCTGCCGCCCGAGGCGGTGGTCTCGCTGCCTGCCCGCGTGCTGGCGGGGCGGCATGTGGTCGTGACCTCGGGCCCCACGCATGAGCCCATCGATCCGGTGCGCTATATCGCCAACCGCTCCAGCGGGGCGCAGGGCGCGGCCATCGCCGCGGCCTTGCGCGACCTGGGCGCGCGGGTCAGCTTCGTCACCGGCCCGGCCGAGGTGCCGCCGCCCCAGGGCGTCGAGGTGATCGCCGTCCAGACCGCGCGCGAGATGCGCGAGGCGGTCGAGGCCGCCCTGCCGGCCGATGCCGCGGTCATGGCCGCGGCCGTCGCCGATTGGCATGTCGCCAATGCCCGGCCGGGCAAGATCAAGAAGGACGGCTCGGGCAAGCTGCCGCAACTGCAATTCGCCGAGAACCCGGATATTCTGGCCTGGATCAGCCGGCTGGAGCATGGCCGGCCGGCGCTGGTGGTGGGCTTTGCCGCCGAAACCGACGACGTGCTGGACAATGCCGCCCGCAAGCGCAAGCGCAAGGGCTGCGACTGGATCGTCGCCAATGACGTGAACCCCGAAACCGGGATCATGGGCGGGACCGAGAATGCGGTCACGCTGATTTCCGAGGAAGGGGCGGAAAGCTGGCCGCGGCTGACCAAGGACGAGGTGGCGCGACGGCTGGCCGGCCGCATCGCCGAGGCGCTGAACGGCGGCGAGGGCCGGGTGGAGGATCGCGCATGAGCCGGGTCTATCTGGACTGGAACGCGACCGCGCCGCTGCGCCCCGAGGCGCGCGAGGCGATGCTGGCGGCGACCGAGATCGTCGGCAACCCCTCCTCGGTCCATGCCGAGGGGCGGGCGGCGAAATCCGCGCTGGAGCGCGCGCGCGAGGAGATTGCCGTGGCGCTTGGCGCCGAGGGGGCAGACGTGATCTTCACCTCGGGCGCGACCGAGGCGGCGGCGCTGGCGCTCCAGGGGCGGGGCCTGGCCTGTTCGCCGGTCGAGCATGCCGCCGTGCTGGCCTGGTGCGAGGCCGCGCTGCAAACGGATCCGGCGGGGCGGGTCTCGGTTCCCGATCCGGGCCGCGCAACGCTGCAACTGGCCAATGCCGAGACCGGCGTGATCCAGGATCTGCCGCAGGGCCTGGCGGTCAGCGACCTGACCCAGGCCTTCGGCAAGATCCCCTTCGCCTTCAACTGGCTGGGAATCGAGGCCGGCTTCGTCAGCGCCCACAAGCTGGGCGGTCCGCGCGGCATCGGCGCGCTGGTGGTTCGGCGCGGCACCGAGGTCGAGGCGCGCATCAAGGGCGGCGGGCAGGAACAGGGCCGCCGCGCCGGGACCGAGAATCTGATCGGCATCATGGGCTTTGCGGCCGCCGCAAAAGCGGCGCAGAATGATCTGGATCAAGGAATCGGGGAAAAAGTGTCGCAACTGCGCGATTCCCTGATGGCTACACTGGAATCCCAGACAGAAATGGTTACATTTCCGGGGCGCGAGGCCCGCCGCCTGCCCAATACATTGTCGATCCTGACGCCGGGATGGCGCGGAGAGACGCAGGTGATGCAGATGGACCTGGCCGGATTTGCCGTCTCGGCAGGCTCGGCCTGTTCTTCGGGCAAGGTCCGGCCAAGTTCGGTTCTGACGGCCATGGGTATCGCGGAGGAATGGGCGGGCGATGCGATCCGCGTCTCGATCGGCCCGGCGACGGAGCCTCGGGACGTGATGCGTTTTGCGGATGCCTGGCTTGCGGCGCATGGCCGCTGGCGGCAAAGGAATGATGGGCGGGCGACCGCAGGAAAGGTTTGAGATGACTGTAGAGATCGGCGAGGCAATCGAAATCCGCGAGGGCGTAGACCGCGAGACCGTCGAGACCGTCCAGAGCATGGGGTCGTACAAATACGGCTGGGATACCGAGATCGAGATGGAATATGCCCCCAAGGGCATAAACGAGGACATCGTCCGGCTGATCTCGAAGAAGAACGAGGAACCGGAATGGATGACCGAGTGGCGGCTGCAGGCCTTCCGCCGCTGGCAGACCATGACCGAGCCGAAATGGGCGATGCTGAACTATCCCGTGATCGACTATCAGGACCAGTATTACTACGCCCGCCCGAAAAGCATGGCCGAAAAGCCCAAGTCGCTGGACGAGGTCGATCCCAAGCTGCTGGCCACCTATGAAAAGCTGGGCATCCCGCTGAAGGAGCAGATGATCCTGGCCGGCGTCGAGGGCGCCGAGGGCGCGCCGGCCGAAGGCCGCAAGGTCGCGGTCGATGCGGTCTTCGACAGCGTCAGCGTCGGCACCACCTTCAAGGACGAGCTGGCCAAGGCCGGCGTCATCTTCTGCTCGATCAGCGAGGCGATCCGCGAGCATCCCGAGCTGGTGCGGAAATACCTGGGCTCGGTGGTGCCGCAATCGGACAATTTCTTCGCCACGCTGAACTCGGCGGTCTTCTCGGACGGCAGCTTCGTCTATGTGCCGCCGGGGGTGCGCTGCCCGATGGAACTGTCCACCTATTTCCGCATCAATGCCGAGAATACCGGCCAGTTCGAGCGCACGCTGATCATCGCCGACAAGGGTTCCTACGTCAGCTACCTGGAGGGCTGCACCGCGCCCAAGCGCGACGTGGCGCAGCTGCATGCGGCGGTGGTCGAGATCGTCGTGCTGGAGGATGCCGAGGTCAAGTATTCGACCGTGCAGAACTGGTTCCCCGGCGACGAGGAAGGCAAGGGCGGCATCTACAATTTCGTCACCAAGCGCGCCGATTGCCGCGAGGCGCGGGCCAAGGTGATGTGGACCCAGGTCGAGACCGGCTCGGCCATCACCTGGAAATACCCGTCCTGCATCCTGCGCGGCGACGAAAGCCAGGGCGAGTTCTATTCCATCGCCATCGCCAACAACCACCAGCAGGCGGATACCGGGACCAAGATGATCCATCTTGGCAAGAACACCCGCTCACGCATTGTTTCCAAAGGAATTTCCGCCGGGCAGGCGCAGAATACCTATCGCGGCCTGGTGTCGATGCATCCGCGCGCCAAGAACAGCCGCAACTACACGCAATGCGACAGCCTGCTGATCGGCGACAAATGCGGCGCCCATACCGTGCCCTATATCGAGGTCAAGAACACCTCGTCCCGCGTCGAGCATGAGGCGACCACCAGCAAGGTGGACGACGACCAGCTGTTCTATTGCCGCCAGCGCGGCATGGACGAGGAGGAGGCGGTTGCCCTGGTGGTGAACGGCTTCTGCCGCGAGGTCTTGCAGGCGCTGCCGATGGAGTTCGCCATGGAGGCGCAGTCGCTGGTCGCCATCAGCCTGGAGGGCTCGGTCGGATGATCGTCACCACCACCCCCGGCATCGAGGGTCGCCGCATCACCGCCTATCACGGCGTGGTGACGGGCGAGACCATCATCGGCGCCAACATCTTTCGCGACATCTTCGCCGGGATTCGCGACATCGTGGGCGGCCGCTCGGGCGCCTATGAATCCGCGCTGGCCTCGGCCCGCGAAACCGCCCTGTCCGAGATGCAGGACCGCGCCCGCCAGATGGGCGGCAATGCCGTGGTCGGCGTCGATCTGGACTATGAAGTCATCAACAACATGCTGATGGTGTCCGCCTCGGGCACCGCCGTAAGCGTCGAATAGGAACGAACCATGCTGGAAATCAAGAATCTGCACGTCAAGCTTGAGGACGAGGACAAGCAGATCCTCAAAGGCGTCGATCTGACCGTCCCGGCTGGCGAGGTCCACGCCATCATGGGGCCGAACGGTTCGGGCAAATCGACGCTGTCCTATGTGCTCTCGGGCCGCGACGGCTATGAGGTGACCGAGGGCGAGGCGACGCTGGACGGCGAGGGCCTGCTGGAGATGGAGCCCGAGGAACGCGCGGCCGCCGGCCTGTTCCTGGCCTTCCAGTATCCGGTCGAGATCCCCGGCGTCGGCAACATGACCTTCCTGCGCACCGCGGTGAACGCGCAGCGCAAGGCGCGCGGCGAGGAGGAGCTTTCCTCGGCCGATTTCCTCAAGCTGATCCGCCAGAAGGCCGCGACGCTGAAGATCGATGCCGAGATGCTGAAGCGTCCGGTCAACGTGGGTTTCTCGGGCGGCGAGAAGAAGCGCAACGAGATCCTGCAGATGGCCATGCTCGAGCCGCGCATGTGCATCCTGGATGAGACCGATTCCGGCCTCGACGTGGATGCGATGCGGCTGGTGGCCGAGGGGGTGAACGCGCTGCGCTCGCCCGACCGCGCCTTCCTGGTCATCACGCATTACCAGCGGCTTCTGGACCATATCAAACCGGACGTGGTGCATATCATGGCCGACGGCCGCATCGTGCGCACCGGCGGCCCCGAGCTGGCGCTGGAGGTCGAGCAGAACGGCTACGGCGATCTGCTGGCGGAGGTCGGATGATGGCGGATACGGCTGTTCTTGCCGCGCAGGTTCCTGCGGTCGAGGGCAAGGCCCGTCCCGGCGATGCCGCGCTTGCGGCGCGCCTGGATGCGCTGGACCTGCCGCGCGGCGGCTTTACCCGCGCCGCGCGCGAGGATGCGGCGCAGCGGCTGGGGGCCATGGGCCTGCCCGGCGCGCGCGACGAATACTGGCGCTATACCGATCCGGCGCCCTTCAACGCCGCCCGGCCGCAGCCTGTCGAACCGGCGGCGGATGAAAGCACCCTGTTCACCGGCATCGACCGGCTGAACCTGGTCTTCGTGGACGGGCGCTTCGACGCCGCCGCCTCGGATGCGCTGGAGGCCGAGGGGGTCGAGATCGAAAGCCTCGCCGCCGCCGATGCCGGGGCGGATCACTGGGCGGCCGGGCTTTACGGCCGGCTGGAAGCCGCCGGGCAGGTGCCGGTCAAGCGGCCCTTCGCCGCGCTGAACACGCTGGCCGCGGCCGAGGGCGTGCTGATCCGCGTCACCGGCAAGGTCGAGCGGCCGGTGCATATCACCTATCGCCGCTCGGCGGCCGATGCCGATGTCCATCTGCATCACGTCGTGAAGCTGGAGGAAGGGGCCGAGCTGACGCTGCTGGAATCCGGCTCGATCGGCGCGCGTTCGAATGTGGTGATCGAGGCCGAGCTGGGCCGCGGCGCCCGCTTCCACCATATCAGCGCCAAGCGCGCCAACGATCCCAAGCTGGGGCTGGGCCATATCTTCGCCCGCGTCGCCGCCGAGGCGCTGTTCAAGTCCTTCACGCTGTCGGTCAACGGCACGATGATGCGCAACGAGGCGGTGATCGAGATCGCCGGCGACGATGCCGTGGCCCATATCGCCGCGGCGGTGCTGGGCGACGGCGACATCGGCCGCTTCCACCACGACGACACCGTCTTTGTCACCCATGCCGCCGAGCGCTGCGAAAGCCGCCAGGTGTTCAAGAAGGTGCTGAAGAACGGGGCCGAGGGCATCTTCCAGGGCAAGATCCTGGTCAAGCCCGGCGCGCAAAAGACCGACGGCTACCAGATCAGCCAGGGGCTTTTGCTGGACGAGGGCAGCCAGTTCCTCGCCAAGCCCGAGCTGGAGATCTATGCCGACGACGTGAAATGCTCGCATGGCTCGACCACCGGGGCGCTGGACGAGACGGCGCTGTTCTACCTGCGCTCGCGCGGGGTGCCCAAGGAACGCGCCATCGTGCTCTTGGTGCTGTCCTTCCTGGCCGATGCGCTGGACGAGATCGAGGATCAGCGGCTGCGCGACGACATCCTGGGCCGGCTGGAAGACTGGCTGACGGCGCGCGCGGGCAAGCCGGGCAAGGCCGTTCCGGGCAGGGCATGAGCCGGACCGGCATCGTCCCGCGCATCCTGGAAAGCTGGTGGGCGCCGGGCAGGGTGGTGCAGTCCCTGCGCGGCATGCCCGACCGGGCGCTGATCGTCGTGCTGATGGCGGCGATGCTGGTCTTTCTGGTCGCGCAGGCTCCGGGCCATGCGCGGGATGCGCAGTTCATGCCCGAGGTGCCCCTGGCCGCGCGCATGGGCGGGGCGCTGCTGGCGGTGATGTTCATGATGCCGCTGCTGGCCTATGGGCTGGCGGCGCTGGTCTCGGCCCTGTCGCGGCTGACGCCCTGGTCGGTCGCGCCGCAGGATTCGCGGCTGGCGCTGTTCTGGGCCCTGCTGGCGGTGGCTCCGGCGATGCTGCTGGCGGGGCTGACCGCCGGCCTGGTCGGTCCCGGCCCGGCGCTTGGCGTGACGCGGGCGGTGGCGGGGCTTGGCTTTCTCGTGATATGGGGCGCGGGATTGCGGGCATTGGCGGGGAACAGATGAAACTGGGCGATCTTGGCGATCTGATGGTCCTGACCCTGCGCGATCCCGATGCGGCCGTCGGGGTGCTGCGCGGGCTGGACCTGCCGATGGCGGCGCGCTGGATGGTGCTGCTGCTGGCGGTGACGCTGTCCACGCTGCTCGCCGGGCTGTCGCTGCTGCTGTTCCCGGTCGAGGTGGACAATCCCGTCTCGCGCATGTTGTCCGAGCCGATGACGCTGGCCGGTATCCAGTTCGGCGCCATGGTGCTGTCGGCGCTGTTCGTGGCGCAGATCGGCCGGCTGTTCGGCGGCCACGGCACCTTCCCCGATGCGCTGCTGATCGTCGGCTGGGTCGACTTGATGCTGGTCGGCTTGCAGGCGGTCCAGGTGGTGATGATGGCGCTGTTTCCGGCCTCGGCCACGCTGCTCTCCATGCTGGCCTTTGGCCTTTTCCTCTATCTTGCCGTGACCATGACCAAGGCGTTGCACGGGTTCACCAATACCGGCAAGGTGGTTCTGGGCCTGATCGGCAGCATTTTCCTGCTTGGCTTCGTGCTGTCGCTGATCGCGGCGGCATTCGGCATCGTCCCCGAGGTGACACCATGAGCTTCGACGTCGAAAAGGTCCGCGCCGATTTCCCAATCCTGTCCCGGCAGGTGAACGGCCGGCCGCTGGTCTATCTGGACAATGGCGCCTCGGCGCAGAAACCGCGCGTGGTGATCGACGCCATCACCCGCGCCTATGAGGCGGAATATGCCAATGTCCATCGCGGCTTGCATTTCCTGTCCAACCTCGCGACCGAGAATTACGAGCGCGTGCGCGCCATCATCGCGCGTTTCCTGAACGCCCCGCGCGAGGATGAGGTCATTTTCACCTCGGGCGCGACCGAGGGGATCAACCTCGTCTCCTATGGCTGGGCTGCGCCGCGGCTTGAGGCCGGTGACGAGATCGTGCTGTCGGTGCTGGAGCATCACGCCAATATCGTGCCTTGGCATTTCCTGCGCGAGCGCCAGGGCGTCCGGCTGAAATGGGTCGAGCCCGAGCCCGACGGCTCCTTGCCGCCCGAAAAGGTGCTGGCGGCGGTGGGACCGAAAACGAAGCTGATCGCCGTCACCCATATGTCGAACGTGACCGGCACCGTGGTCGATGTCGGCGCCATCGCCCGCGGCACCTCGGTGCCGGTGCTGGCCGATGGCAGCCAGGCCGCCGTGCATATGCCGGTGGACCTGTCGGCGCTCGGCGTCGATTTCTACTGCATCACCGGGCACAAGCTCTATGGCCCCTCGGGCTCGGGCGCGATCTGGATCCGGGCCGAACGGCAGGCCGAGATGCGGCCCTTCATGGGCGGCGGCGACATGATCCGCACCGTCACCCGCGACAGCGTCGATTATGCCGACCCGCCGCTGCGCTTCGAAGCCGGCACTCCCGGCATCGCCAACCAGATCGGCCTGGGCGCCGCGCTGGAATACCTGATGGACCTGGGCATGGAGAACATCGCCGCGCATGAGCGCGACCTGCGCGACTATGCCCGCGACCGGCTGCGCAGCCTGAACTGGCTGTCGGTGCAGGGCGACGCGGCGGACAAGGGCGCGATCTTTTCCATGACCATGCAGGGTGCGCATGCCCATGACATCTCGACCATCCTCGACAAGCGCGGCATCGCCGTGCGGGCGGGAACCCATTGCGCCATGCCCCTGCTGGACTTCTTTGGCCTCAGCGCCACTGCGCGCGCCAGCTTCGCCATGTACAACACCCGCGCCGAGGTCGATGCGCTGATCGACGGGCTGTCCTTCTGCCGGGAACTGTTCGCCTGACCCCTTCGGCGTAATATTCGCTTCTGCGAAGACATGCGTCAATTTGCGGCGGCGCCCGATTCTGGCGGCGCCTGGCCGGCATTGCTAATCTGCATCCAGGAAGCGCGCTCTCTTCGGCCGTAGCGAACCGGCCGTTCCTTGGGAGGAAGAGGGCAAATGCCACCGACATACCGGGCCATGCGTTTGCTCGCATGGGCCTTTTGGGTCGCGGCCGCGATGGCCGCGCCGGCGCAGGCGCAGGAGGCGCCTGCCATTCCGGGCAGCGGCAGCACCGCCGACCATTCGAAATTTCCGGCGCTGAAGGGGCCCTTCTCATCGGGGCCGGAAGTCACCCAGGCCTGCCTGTCCTGCCATACCGAGGCCGGCAACCAGGTCATGCATACGCTGCACTGGACATGGGATTATACCCATGCCGAAACCGGGCAGAAGCTGGGAAAATCCAGCGTCATCAATTCGTTTTGTGGCAATGTCGGCTCGAACGAGGCGCGCTGCACATCCTGCCACGCCGGCTATGGCTGGACCGACGTGCGCCAGCCGCCGCCCTCGGACCCGGCGCGGGTCGATTGCCTGGCCTGCCACGACCGCTCGGGCCAATATGCCAAGCTCGACAACATGGCGGGCCTCCCGCCGCTGGAGCCGGTGCCCGCCGGGGCCAAGACCATCACCGGCGCCGATGCCAGGCCGGTCGATCTGGCGCGGGTGGCGCAATCGGTGGGCGCGCCCGGACGCGACAATTGCGGCAACTGCCATTTCTACGGCGGCGGCGGCGACAACGTGAAGCATGGCGACCTGTCCTCGGCACTGATCCGGCCGGACCTGGCGACCGATGTGCATATGTCGCCCCAGGGCGGCAATTTCACCTGCCAGACCTGCCATGTCACCGAGGACCACCGCGTCGCCGGCTCGCGCTATGCCGTCGAGGCCAAGGACATCGTTGACACGCATCTGCTGGGCCAGCCGCGCGATGCCGCGACCTGCGAAAGCTGCCACGGCAACCGGCCGCATCCGGTGACTCCCACGGGGATGAAGCTCGACGACCATACCGACCGCGTTGCCTGCCAGACCTGCCACATCCCGTCCTTTGCCCGCGGCGGCGTGGCGACCAAGACGCTGTCGGACTGGTCCACCGCCGGCAAGCTCAAGGACGGCAAGCCCTTCGCCGAGGAGGCGTTCACCCAGTCCGACGGCCAGCACCTGCACACCTACCTGTCCACCAAGGGCAATTTCGAGTGGGCCGAGAACGTGGTGCCCTTCTATGGCTGGTTCAACGGCACCGTGGAATACACCACCGCCGAGACGGTCTTCGATCCGTCGCTGCCGGTCGAGATCAACCGGCTGGAAGGTTCGGCCGGCGATCCGGATGCGCGGATCTGGCCCTTCAAGCGGATGGCCGGCCGCCAGGCCTTCGATACCGAGCGCAACGTGCTTCTGCACAGCCAGGTCTATGGCCCGCAGACCGATACCGCCTTCTGGACGAATTTCGACTGGGCCAAGGCCCTGCAGGCGGCGGCGCGTTACATGGGCACCGATTATTCAGGGAAGTTCGATTTCGTCGACACGCGCATGTATTGGCCGATCACCCATATGGTCGCGCCGGCCGAGGATGCGCTGAAATGCGGCGCCTGCCACCGGCCGGAAGGGCGCATGGCCGGAATTGCCGGCGTCTATATACCCGGCACCAAGCTGCCGCCGGGCGGGATCATCGGGCTGGCCCTGCTGGCGATGGTGGTGGCGGGGGTGGCCGGGCATGGCCTCATGCGCCTGCTGGGCAGGAAGGGAAAGGGGGCGCATCATGGCTGAGCGCAAGGTTCTGGTCTATACCCGCTTCAACCGGCTGTGGCACTGGAGCCAGGCGGCCTCGATCCTGGTCCTGCTGTTCACCGGGCTGCGGATCATGGGGCTGCACGGGATCCTGACCTTCGGCCTGGCGGTGACGATCCATTCCGTCGTCGCGGTGGCGCTGATGCTGCTCTGGGTCTTCACCGCCTTCTGGCTGCTGACCACCGGGGCGTGGCGGCAGTTCGCCCCGCGCCGGGCCGGGCTGTGGCAGGTCGCGCGCTTCTATGCCTGGGGCGTGTTCCGCGGCGAGGAGCACCCCTATCGCAAGGTGCTGCGCCGCCGGCACAACCCCTTGCAGGCGCTGGCCTATCTGGCGCTGAAGGTGCTGCTGTTCCCCGCGGTGCTTCTCAGTGGCATCGCCTATCTGGGCTATGGGCTCTGGGACGATCTCGACCCTTCTGGCTGGGTCATCTGGGCGGTGGCCAACATCCACATCCTGACCGCCTTTGCGATCGGCAGCTTCGTGGTGGCGCATGTCTACCTGCTGACCATCGGCCACGGTTTCCGCGAACATGTGAAGCCGATGCTGACCGGGTTCGAGACCGTCGACCTGACGCCCGAGCAGGAAGCCTATCTCACCGCCGAGGAACCCTGGCGCCTGAAGCCCTGACCGGCGATTTGCCATTGCGGGGGCCGGTCCGATCGGCTATGGACCGGCCTGAGGCACCCGTAGCTCAGCTGGATAGAGTGTCGCCCTCCGAAGGCGGTAGTCAAGTCCGGCGAAAGTTGAGTGTGTTTGGAAAAGGTAACGATTTAACAATGGCTTGAGTGAATATCGGGTTCGCTCTTTAAGAAGCCAAAAAACTCGCGTAAGCATGACGTAAGCACATCGCGAACGGTATGCACCCGTAGCTCAGCTGGATAGAGCGCCGCCCTCCGAAGGCGGAGGCCACAGGTTCGAATCCTGTCGGGTGCACCATTTTTCCCATGAAAATCAAAATGTTATAAATCCTCTCTTTTTGAGGGATGTTGCTTACGTGGCGAATCCACGTAAGCAAAGATGCTCATTTATCTTTCTATAACAATATCTTGGATTTGGTTCTGTTTTGCCTCGACCTCAGGCGAACCCCTCGGCCGCCAGCGCGTTCGCGATGATGGGCTGCACGCCTCCAGCGCATCGTGTGATCTTCGACTGAGAGTTGGAGGAAGACGTCAGCCATAGGCCGCCTTTGTGAGGCTCCGCGCTCGTACAGAGGCCAGATATGGGGAAAGCCTTCCCCTGAGGCCGTGCCTTGATCTCGGCCTACCCCTTCTGCGGGGAGGTCCCCAGGCTGTGCAGAAACTCGCAGACGATTCAGTGCGGGCGCGATGAGGCGAACTGAATCGAGCGGGGCTCTCAGCCCCGCGACATCAGCGCTCCGGTCCCGAAGGCGTTCGAAGCGCGGATGATGTTGAATGCCAGGACCGAGAGGGCAGCTTCGGCTTTCACCCGCCGCAAACCGCGGGTCAGGAAGCGGCCTCCGCCAGACATCCGCTTGATGGTGCCGAAGGGATGCTCCACCGTGCAGCGCCGGATCGTCATGAGATCAGGGTTCTCGTGAACCCGACGTTCCATCCGATCGAGCGCGCCCTGATCCACGAGCCTGTGAATGGTGCGCTGATATCCTGGCGTACACTGCGGTTTGATCGGGCAGGTCTGGCACGCGGGCGTTCTATAACGGATTGCTCGATTTCGGGTACACAAACGCCGCGTCTGGCGCAAGATCCACATCGGAATTGACGAGCAAACGCTGGAAATTAGGGCGGCGGAGTTCACGACCAGCGATGTGGGCGATGCGCCCA